>NZ_CP112881.1:300000-600000 GCF_026409565.1 Sneathiella aquimaris | reverse complement strand
CACGGACAAACTCTGCGGCAGCACTTGGGCTTGTCAGAGTGTCACTGGCAATCATTGCAATTTTTGCATCCGGAAAAAGAAGCCCTGCTTCTTCTGTTAGTCGTTCTATTCCCGGTCCACAGGCCTTAAAGCTGTCCGTTTCTTCACAATCGGGACAAGCCTTCGGAGTCCCTGTCGAAAATCCGCAATGATGACACTGTAGTTTTCGAAGCAGACGATGCTCGACCAGCCAGGCACTGCAATGCGGACATTGTAAGCGGTGGCCACAGGCGTCGCATAATGTCAGTGGGGCATAGCCACGGCGGTTCAGAAACAACATGGCCTGCTGCTTCAGAGCAAGCACGTCTTCCACCGCCTTTTGAAGCGGCTCCGATATCCAACGCTGACTTCCCGGCCGGTGCAGCTTCAGATCAACAATTTCAACATCAGGCAGAACCGCCCCGCCAAAACGAGAGGGTAATTTCACATGGGTGTATTTACCGGAATGCGCATTGACCAACGTCTCAAGCGACGGGGTAGCCGAGGCCAGAATAACCGGAAATTTTCCAAGCGATCCTCTGACAACAGCCATGTCCCGGGCGTTATAAGGTACGCCTTCATCCTGCTTAAAAGAGGCTTCATGTTCCTCGTCGACAACCACCAGCCCCAGATTGTTAAACGGCAGAAAAAGGGCTGAACGCGCGCCAACGACAACCTTTGCCTTCCCCTCGATAACCGCCCGCCAGTTTTTGCGGCGGGTTCCCTGCCCAAGATCCGAGTGCCATTCCACGGGTTTAACACCAAATCTTTGTTCAAAACGAGATAGCCACTGAGAGGAGAGCGCAATTTCCGGGAGCAGCACCAAGGCTTGCCTGCCTTGCGACAGGCATTCCGCAATCGCTTCAAAATACACTTCCGTTTTACCGGAACCGGTCACACCATCAAGCAAAGATACAGAAAATATCTGTTGTGAAACGGGGGTGCAGAGCGTTGCAGCAGCTTCCTGTTGCAATTCAGACAAATCAAATCCCCCGGCGTTGGGGTCAGGCTCTGGAATAGACGCATCCGCAGGCAATGCAACGCTCTCAAGAACCTGTTGACTCTCCAGGCCTTTCAAGACGGAACTGCTTGTCCCGGCAAGCTCTGAAATCTCTGTTGCTGTTCTTGCCAACCCCCCATCCAGAACCGCCAGAACCCGACGCCTCGCAGCTGTCAGTTTTTCTGGCATTTTTCCTGTATGACGAAATCCTTTTTTCGGCGCTTTCGGATACAGGGCGTCCGGAATGCTCATGCACATCCGCAAAACCCGGCCGGGACGTTGAACCGTGTAATTTGCGACCCAGTCAACAAAACGAAGGCTGGCAGACGGAAGGGCTGGGCACGGCAGGATATCAAGAACGCTCTTCAGCCGGTCCTGCGCGACCGATGGCGTCACATTTTCTTTCCAGACAACACCAACAACCTGTCTGGGGCCGAGCGGTACTTCGACAAATTGCCCCAGATGCAAATCCATTTGCGGTGGGACCCGATAATCATAAAGCGCTCCCGCGCTCATCGGCAGAAGGACTTGTACACATCTTTCATCCAAAAGGTCTGTCATAGGATTTGATTTGGGCCTGCTCTGGTCAATATCGGTTCATTGATCTAAAGTGATATCAGATAGAAACAGGAACAGACACCCAAAAGGTCGTGCCTGACGTCAGAAGAATTGTCCAGCGCGGCCAAACCGGCTATAGAAGGCACAGGAATTCTTATTTGGCATTGATTGAGGATGCAGACAACGTCATGAAATTTTTTGTAGATACAGCCGACACTGAAGAAATTCGGGAACTTGCAGACACCGGTCTATTGGACGGAGTGACAACAAACCCTTCTTTGATTGCCAAAAGCGGCCGCGATTTTTTTGATGTCATTAAAGAAATCTGCGCCATTGTTGATGGCCCTGTTAGCGCAGAGGTCGCCGCAACAGATTATGAAACAATGATCGAAGAAGGCAAGAAACTGGCGGGCATTGCTGAAAATGTCGCCGTAAAAGTGCCCTTGACGATGGCTGGCCTTAAAACCTGCTCACAGCTTTCAAAAGCAGGCACACAGGTAAATGTAACGCTGTGTTTTTCTGCAGCACAAGCGATCCTCGCGGCAAAAGCGGGGGCAACCTACATTTCCCCATTTGTTGGTCGTCTTGACGATATTGGTCAGGACGGCATGAACCTGATCGGCGACATCGTCCAGATTTATGGCAACTATCCGAATCTTCACACAGAAGTTCTGGTCGCCTCTATTCGCAACCCGGCCCATATTGTCAATTCTGCGCTGATGGGTGCAGATGTCTGCACAATTCCGCCGCAGGTTCTGAAACAACTGGTGTCTCATCCATTGACTGATAAGGGCCTCGCAGCCTTTTTGTCAGATTGGGAAAAAACCGGGCAGAAAATCATCGGCTAAACGAAAGCTGAAACAGGCAAAGGGTAACGGCGTGGCAAAAAGCAAAGAAAGCAAACCATCTGATAAAGGGAGCCTTCCGGATCTCGATGCAGCAGATGTGCGGAACTGGCTTAATCGCCACCCGGAATTTCTGAAAGAGAACGCAGATCTTCTGATGGAAGCCGCGCCGCCTACCCGTCCGTCTGGAGAAGGAGTTGTCGATATGCAGTCTTTCCTTGTTGAAAGACTGCAATCAGAAGTACGGCGTCTGACAGACACCCAAAACACATTTGTCGCCGCGGCAAGGATCAATCAACATACCCAGAAAATGATCCATGCCTCCGTTCAACTTATTTTGTCCGCAACAGGCTTTGCGCATTTTGTCCATATCCTGACACAAGACCTGCCAGAAATTCTGGAAGTAGATGTCATTACACTGTGCATTGAAGACGGTCCTATCCCACTTCCGGAAATGACCGGGTTGCAGAGACTGAAATCGGGAAGTATTGATCGTGCCAACTGGCATATGGGGCATATCCTGATGCGTCCTGTTGCAACCAAATCCCGGGCCATCTTCGGACCGGCAATGGATCTCGTTTATTCTGATTCTTTGATCAAACTTGAAGTGCCGTCACTGCATGCCCAAGCCATGTTGGCGATCGGCAGTCGGGAAGAAGGACATTTTCATCCAGATCAAGGCACGGAACTCCTAGCTTTTCTGGCAACCTGTACACAATCCTGTTTGCAGATGTGGTTGGAAAACACGACACCGTAACGCCCATGACGGACATTCTATCGGATCGGTTGAAAATCTGGAAAAACTGGCTGACGCATGAGAAGAAGGTCAGTCCGCACACTTTGAATGCCTATGACCGGGATGTTTCGGATTTTCTGGACTTTCTAGGGCCTCATTTGGGGAAAGCGCCAACCTTTCAGGACTTGGAGACATTGCGGGCCGCTGATTTTCGCGCGTTCCTTGCTTCCCGCCAGCGAGACGGGTTATCAGCGACATCTTTAAATCGGGTTCTTTCGTCGGTCCGCAGTTTTTTTCGCAAGCAGGAAAAAGACGGCGTTTTGCATAACCCCTATATTAAAATTGTGCGCTCCCCCAAGAAACCAAAAACCCTGCCCAGACCTGTCAGCCCCAAAGCGGCAAAATTACTTCTCAACAGTAGCCGTCACAGTCCGGGTACGGGCCAACGCTGGCTGCAAGACCGGGATACAGCTGTGCTTAGCCTTTTATACGGCTGTGGCCTTCGTATCAATGAGGCGCTTTCCCTCAATTATCAGGACCGCCCTCACGGGGAAGTCTTGCGGATTTTGGGAAAAGGCAACAAAGAACGACTTGTCCCGGTATTGCCTGCTGTCCGTGAGGCAATTGAGGCCTATATTAACGAATGCCCGTTCAGGTTTCGGGAGGATGGCCCGTTGTTCTTTGGCAAGCAGGGAAAGCGGCTCAATGCCCGAACTATTCAGCATCGGGTTCAGGAATTACGACGCCGTCTGGGTTTACCAGAAACAGCGACGCCCCATGCGTTGCGCCACAGTTTCGCAACCCATCTTCTGAAAAATGGTGGTGATCTTCGCACCATTCAGGAGCTTCTTGGTCACGCCTCCCTCTCCAGCACGCAGGTTTATACGGATTTGGAAATCGACACGCTTTTGAAAGTCTATGAAAACGCCCATCCCAAATCCTCTGGAACCTAGCGCGACAGCTTCAATGCGATCGGGGCAAAAACAGCAATTGCTCCCATAGAAAGATACGCAAATCCCCACGCGATAAGCTCGTCAGGCCCACCTCCCAGATCAAGGACAAAACCCGCAACAACGGGCCCGGCCATGGCCCCGGTGAAACCGAGGAAACTGTGCACTGCCATTGTTGAACCTTTCAGCTCCGGAGGGGAAGTCTCAACCGCTCCTGAGGTGATGGAGGATGAATCGGCGGTGACAAAAAAACCAAACGCAGCCGCCAGCAACACAACGACGGCAAATGGTAAATCTGCAGAGAAGCCCAGAACAAGCGACAAACAGAAGGATATGAACATGATCAGGGCAATCGCTTTTTGCCGGCCAAGCTTCAAGGCAAGCTCGTTTCCAGAGACACTGGCGGGAAGGCCCAGAAAGATAATAATTGACGCGATGATGCTGATGTCCATCCAGGCAGGAGCGTCCGTGCGTGTTTGCGCAAAGGTCAAAAACGCAACGACAAATGACCGCATCGCCATTAATTCCCAGGAATGGCAGAAATATGCCAGAACATAGCCCATGGTCTTCCGGTTCGTAAGAACCGGGGTAAAGTTGAAAAGTTGCCGCCACGGACGCGGATGATGATTTGGCTTTGAGCTCGTCGAAAACAGGATTATCAACAAGGCAAAGGGTGGTCCGGCAATGACCGCATATAATGCAGTTTCCGCCCCCATCCATTTATGCATCTGCCCGACCAGCAAGAAAGAAAGCGCTGAGCCGCTTGAAAAGCAGGCCGTATAGAAGGCGATTGACCGTGAATGGTTTCCCTCCGGCAACCGATCCGTCAAAAGTTTAAGGCCCGGCATGTAAGAAGCGGCCAAAGCGGCCCCGGATAAAAACCGCCAAGGCAGGGATGAAAGAAAACCATCAGCAAAAACGGCAAAGCCGTATGCACCGGCGATTGCAACCAGATTACCGGCCACCACGACTTTTCTTGCATCAATCCTGTCAGTCAAAGTCGCCGCGATAAAACCGACAATGGTAAATCCGCAAAAATAGGCCCCGTTAATCCATCCGGCCTGCGTCCCCGAAAGACCCCAGCTTTTAAAGAAAAAAGGGGTCAATGCGGGAAAGGCCGCGAAAGAGGTCATCGACAGGACTTCTGCCAAACAGAGTAAAAAAGTCAGTCTGGCAGCAGACATAAGTGATGGACCTTACGCTTCTGGTGGCACTGTTTCTTGAAGGGAAGGACGGCTTGAAAAAGACTCATACCAAGCTGCAAGCTGAGGGCGCCCTTCTCTCCAGTTTTCATGGGAAAACCGGAAATCAAAATATCCAAGGGCACAGGCCACCGCAATGGTTCCGATATTCAAGTCATCCTTGAACGAGCCAACCGTTTTTTCCAGGTGATCCAAACCGTTTTCCATCGCAACCCTCAACCGGGCATTCCAGGTTGGAGAGCCTTCTCCTTCTGGCATGGCTGCACTATCCATCCGACGTTGATACGCCGCATCCGTCATACCGTCCGCCAACGCATGCAGGGTCATAACGCGCGCGCGATCAATACCCTTTGCTGGAAATAAATCCACTTTATCTGAAAGTTCGTTCAGATATTCACAGATAACCACAGAATCAAAAAGGGTGTCACCACTGTCCAAAGTCAGGCTTGGAACCTTGCCTAAAGGGTTGGCAGGATTGATCCCCTTGAAGATGTCAGAGACATCTCCACGGTAGGTTTCTATTGTGTCGAAAAGACCCGCCTCCATGGCGGTCACAACGACTTTACGAACAAACGGCGATGTGGGGCTGTAACAAAGCTTCATAGCGGCTCCTGAGCAAGTTGGGGACGAGCAAAAAGAAAGGGCCGGATCCTGAAATCCGGCCCTGCATTTTCAAGAATTTAAACCGAAAGGTCAACTGTTCAAAGTACGACCGGCAACCGCAAGCGCGGCTTCTTTCACAGCTTCGTTCAATGTCGGATGGGCATGGCAGGTTCTCGCAATATCTTCCGCAGAAGCGCCAAACTCCATCGCCAGGACACATTCATGAATAACGGTACCTGCATCTGGTCCAATAATATGAACACCCAAAACTTTATCGGTTTTCTTGTCGGCCAGAATTTTTGCAAATCCTTCGGTGAACCCATTGGCCCGCGCCCGGCTATTCGCCATAAAGGGCACCTTGCCAACATTATATTCAATACCCGCGTCCTTAAGCTGTTCTTCGGTCTTTCCAACCGTCGCAACTTCTGGCCAGGTATAGATGACACCGGGAATGGTATCGTAATTGATATGAGGTTTTTGTCCTGCCAGCATTTCAACGCAGACAACGCCTTCGTCTTCTGCTTTATGAGCAAGCATAGGGCCATCGATTACATCACCAATGGCATAGACACCATCAACACTGGATTTAAAAGTTTTATCGACGATAATCCGGCCGGCTTTATCCCGCTCTACACCCAGATCATCCAGACCCAAACCTTCGGTATACGGACGACGACCGATTGCAACCAGAACAACCTCAGCCTTCAATTCTTCCGCGTCACCACCTTTTGCAGGTTCCACGGTCAATGTCACGCCAGATTTGGCTTTTTTGGCCCCGGTGACTTTCTTGCCGAGCATGAACTTCATGCCCTGCTTTTTCAGCACCCGTTGCGTTGTTTTCGCGACCTCGTTATCCGTGCCGGGCAGAATTCGGTCAAGGAACTCGACAACCGTCACTTCGGCGCCCAAACGCCGCCAAACGGTTCCCAGCTCAAGACCGATCACACCACCGCCGATAACAATCATGCTTTTCGGCACTTTTTTAAGTTCAAGGGCCCCTGTGGACGAGACGATTTGTTTTTCGTCGATGTCCACATTTGGCAAGGGTGTCACTTCTGATCCCGTACAAATCAGAATATTTTTCCCCTTGATGACTTTGTTTTCCTCGCCGGTCACTTCAACGCGACCGCCACCCTGAAGCTCTCCGGCGCCCTTGATGTAAGTCACCTTGTTCTTCTTGAACAAAAACTCGATGCCTTGCGTCAAGCCTTCAACCGTTGTTTCTTTTTGGCCCAGCATCTTGGACAGGTCCAGTTTAACGGAACCCACGTTAATACCGCGATCAGCAAAATCATGCTGAGCTTCTTCAAATAGTTCGGAAGATTTCAGCAGGGCTTTCGATGGGATACACCCAACATTCAGGCATGTTCCGCCCAACGCGCCGCGTTTTTCAACACAGGCCGTTTTCATGCCCAGTTGTGCCGCGCGAATGGCCGCAGTATATCCGCCCGGGCCGCCACCGACCACAATCAAGTCAAAGCTATCGTCACTCATGATAATCCCCTTTAGGGAAATGTTAGAATTACAGGTCCAGCAACAGGCGTTGTGGGTCTTCCAGCGCTTCTTTCACGCGGACAAGGAACGTCACCGCCTCTTTACCGTCAATGATCCGATGATCATAAGACAGGGCCAGATACATCATCGGGCGAATTTTAATTTCACCGTCGACAACCATCGGCCGCTCCTGAATTTTATGCATCCCCAATACACCTGATTGAGGCGCGTTCAAAATTGGAGACGACATCAGAGAGCCGTAAACACCACCGTTTGAAATCGTGAAAGTGCCACCTTGCATGTCCGCCATGCTCAGCTTGCCGTCCCGAGCCTTCCGGCCCAGTTCTGCAATACCTTTTTCAACTTCAGCGAAGCTCATCTGATCGGCATCCCGCAAAACAGGAACCACAAGACCATTTGGCGTCCCGACAGCAACACCCATGTGATAGTAGTTTTTATAAATGATCTGATCGCCATCAATTTCAGCATTTACCGCAGGCAGTTCCTGCAGGCCGGCGATACAGGCTTTGGTAAAGAAAGACATGAAACCAAGCTTGACTTCATGCTTTTTCAAAAACAGATCTTTGTATTCCGCGCGCAACGCCATCAGATTAGTCAGATCCACTTCGTTATAAGTGGTTAGCATCGCGGCAGTATTCTGCGCTTCTTTAAGTTTCGACGCGATACTCTTGCGCAGGCGAGTCATCTTCACGCGCTCTTCACGCGCCTCTTCACTCCGCGGTCCAGAAGGGGCCGCAGGTGCAGGTGCAGCGGCAGGAGCCGCGGACGGAGCAGACGGCGCTGCCGCAGGAGACTTGCCGCCATTTTCAAGCGCTTCAAGTACATCACCCTTGGTAATCCGGCCATCTTTACCGGTCCCACGGATGTCGGACGCGTTCAGATTATTTTCGTCGATAAGCTTTTGCGCGGCAGGCAATGTTTCAACCGAGCCAGAAGACGCTGGAGCCGCAGCGGGTTCTGATTTGACTTCAGCGGGCTTCGCAGGCTTTTCAGCTTGTTTAGGCGCATCTTCCTTGGGCGCTTCTGCCTTGGGCTTGGCAGAGGCATTCCCTGAAGCCCCAGCAACGATCTGACCCAAAAGAGCGCCAACTTCGACATCTTCACCTTCTGCAGCGATGATTTCTTCCAGACGCCCGCTTTCCGTCGCATTGACTTCCAGCGTCACTTTGTCTGTTTCAAGCTCAACGATAGGCTCATCCTTGGCAATTGAATCACCGACTTGCTTGAACCACTGACCCACAGTGGCTTCCGTTACGGATTCCCCAAGAACGGGCACACGAATTTCAACAGTCATGTTCTTACTTTCCTATTCGGATTTGATGCCAAGTGCATCATCTACTAGTGCTGCTTGTTGTTTATTATGCTGCTTCAGCAAACCAGTGGCGGTTGCCGCTGATTCATTCCGACCTGCATAACGGGCCCGGGACACATTTTTCATGCCGACAGACGCCAGAACTTCTTCAATACGAGGTTCTACAAATGACCAGGCGCCCATATTTTTCGGTTCTTCCTGACACCACACGATATCCTCGATATGCGTGAACGCTTTCAGTTCATCTGCCAGTGCCTGTTCCGGGAACGGATACAGCTGCTCCAGACGAAGGAAATAAGTATCTTTCAGACCCACTTCATCCCGGCGGGCTTTCAGGTCATAATAAACCTTACCCGAACATAGAACGATGCGTTTGACATCCTTATCTGCACATAATTTTTCATTATCATACAGAACCCTGTGGAAGGTTGAACCCGGTCCCATTTCGTCAAGTGTGGAAACCGCCATTTTATGGCGCAACAAGGATTTAGGCGTCATTATGACCAGTGGTTTACGGAACTTGCGATGGATCTGACGGCGCAGCACATGGAAATAGTTGGCTGGTGTCGTACAGTTCACGATTTGCCAGTTATCTTCCGCAGATGATTGCAAATACCGTTCAAGACGGGCCGAGGAATGTTCAGGTCCTTGACCTTCATAACCATGCGGCAGAAGCATAACCAGACCACTCATCCGCAGCCATTTTGCTTCACCGCTAGAGATAAACTGATCAATGATCACCTGAGCACCATTGGCAAAATCACCAAACTGGGCTTCCCAAAGAACCAGTGTCTTAGGCTCTGCAAGACTATAGCCATATTCGTAACCCAGTACCGCCATTTCAGACAACATACTGTCAATGACTTCATACTGTGCCTGTTCACCGTCCAGATTATTAAGCGGGACATACCGTTCTTCTGTCATCTGGTCAACGATAACGGAATGGCGCTGTGAAAATGTTCCGCGGCCACAATCCTGTCCGGATAGGCGAACCGGATAATTTTCTTTGAGCAATGAGCCAAAAGCCAGCGCTTCTGCGGTCGCCCAGTCGATATTTTCACCGGTATCGATCATTTTCTTCTTGGCTTTCAGGACCCGTTGCAGGGTTCTGTGCACATTATGATTTTCCGGAATTTCAGTCAGTTTATTACCGATCTCCCGCAATATATCCAACTCAACAGCGGTTGTACCACGGCGAGCACCTTGATCGGCTCGCTCAAACCCCTGCCAGCGACCTTCGAACCAGTCCGCTTTATTTGGCTTGAAGCTGTTGGCTGTCTCAAACTGTTTTTCCAGATAATCTTTAAATTCAGCGATCCAGCCTTCAACCTGACTTTCCTGAACTACGCCTTCTTCAATCAGTTTTTTAGCGTAGATCTGCATGGTAGTAGGATGCTGGGAAATTGTCCGATACATTAATGGTTGAGTAAAGGCTGGCTCGTCCCCTTCGTTATGACCATGGCGGCGATAACAGAACATGTCGATGACAACATCAATCTGGAACTGCTGACGGAATTCAGTCGCAATTTTTGCCACATGGCAAACGGCCTCAGGATCATCGCCATTGACATGGAAAATTGGCGCCTGAACCATTTTCCCCACATCAGATGGATACGGGCTGGACCGTGAGTATTTAGGACTTGTGGTAAAGCCGATCTGATTATTGACCACAAAGTGAATGGTGCCGGACGTCCGGTACCCTTTAAGTTCAGAGAGCCCAAAACATTCAGCAACAACACCCTGCCCGGCAAAAGCCGCGTCACCATGAAGCAGAAGCGGCATCACCTGCTCGCCTACATTATGGCCAATCTGAGATTGCTTCGCCCGTGCCTTACCAAGAACAACAGGATTAACTGCTTCCAGATGAGACGGGTTCGCGGTCAAGGATAGATGCACATTATTGCCATCGAATTCACGATCAGAAGACGTCCCCAAGTGATACTTCACATCACCAGAACCTTCCACATCTTCTGGATTGGCTGGGTTCCCCTGAAATTCAGAAAACACGGCCCGGAACGGTTTCGCCATAACATTTGTCAGAATATTCAGGCGTCCCCGATGAGGCATACCCAAAACAATTTCTTTAACGCCAAGCTGGCCACCGCGTTTAATAACGCCTTCCATGGCCGGCACCAGCGATTCACCGCCATCCAGACCGAACCGTTTTGTACCGGTATATTTTACGTTCAGAAAATGTTCGAAACCTTCTGTTTCGATCAGTTTGCGCAAAATCGCAACCTTGCCTTCTGACGTGAAAGTAACGTCTTTATGACGTCCTTCAATACGTTCCTGGATCCAGGCTTTCTGATCTGGCTCCTGAATATGCATAAACTCGACACCGATCGATCCGCAATAGGTGCGGGTCACGATCTCAAGTATCTCGCGGATTGTTGACGTTTCCAATCCGAGAACATTATCCAGAAAGATTTCGCGATCCCAGTCACTTTCATCAAATCCATAGGTTCGAGGATCCAGTTCCGGGTGTTCTTTTGGCGCTTCCAGACCCAAGGGATCCAGGTTGGCTTTCAGATGCCCGCGAACGCGATAGCTTCTGATCAACATGAGGGCGCGAATGGTATCAATCGCTGCCGCTCTGATGTCCTGTTGAGGAAGACCTTTTTTCTCCGCCTTTTCAATGGCGCGATAGGCCGCATCTCCAAGGATGCCGTATTCGTCTTCAGGGGAAATTCCGTTACTTGGGGTCCAGGGGGCGCCGCGATTTTCTGCTACGACAGTTTCTGCGTCATCGCCCAGGGTCTGAAAATACTGCTGCCAGCTGCTGTCAACTGAAGTTGGGTCATTCTGGTAGCGAAGATAAAGATCTTCAATAAATCCGGCATTTGTGCCAGAGAGGAAGGAAGAATTGTCCACTTGTTGTGCCATTTCCGGTCATATGGGTGGGCAATTGCCCACCCCCAAAGTAAAAGTCGAGTTAAAATGAACGAGTAGTATTACTATACTACCCTTTCAAAACTCTTACCAAAGTAGAACCAAGTGCAGAAGGGCTGTCAGAGACAGTAATTCCTGCGCTGCGCATGGCATCCATTTTATCGTCTGCACCGCCTTTACCGCCGGAAATGATAGCACCCGCATGGCCCATGCGACGGCCAGGAGGCGCAGTAACACCCGCGATAAAGCCAACAACAGGCTTCTTGATTTTAGACTGTTTCAGGAAGTCAGCAGCCTCTTCTTCTGCTGAACCACCGATTTCACCGATCATGATAATGGATTCAGTTTCATCGTCCTGCAGGAACATCTCCAGACAATCGATGAAGTTAGTTCCATTAACCGGATCGCCACCGATACCGATACAGGTTGACTGACCGAGACCTGCGGCAGTTGTCTGTGCAACGGCTTCGTAGGTCAGTGTACCTGACCGCGAAACGATACCCACATTACCACGACGGTGAATATGACCCGGCATAATACCGATTTTACATTCATCCGGCGTAATGACGCCCGGGCAGTTTGGTCCGATCAAACGAGTGCCGCTATTTTTCAAAGCGCGTTTTACCCGAACCATATCCAGAACCGGGATACCTTCCGTAATACAGACAACCAGTTCGACTTTTGCATCGACGGCTTCCAGAATAGCATCTGCCGCAAACGGAGGCGGCACGTAAATCACACTGGCATTGGCGCCCGTTGTGTGAACAGCCTCTTCCACGGTGTTGAAAATTGGCAGATCAAGATGGCTTTCGCCGCCCTTGCCCGGCGTAACACCACCGACCATTTTAGTTCCGTAAGCAATCGCCTGCTCGGAATGGAAAGTCCCTTGAGAGCCGGTGAAGCCCTGACAAATGACCTTTGTCTCTTTATTGACGAGTACGGCCATTATGCTGCCTCCTTCACTTCTTTAACAATTTTCTCAGCAGCGTCACCCAGATCATCTGCAGAGGTAATCGGCAGACCAGATTCGGCCAGGATTTTCTTACCAAGGTCGACATTCGTGCCTTCAAGGCGAACAACCAGTGGAACGCTCAGCGCAACTTCTTTCGCCGCAGCAACAACACCTTCTGCAATCACGTCACAGCGCATGATACCGCCGAAGATATTGACCAGAATGCCTTCAACATTTTCGTCTTTCAGAATAATCTTGAACGCTTCGGTGACTTTTTCTTTTGTTGCGCCGCCACCAACGTCAAGGAAGTTGGCTGGATCGCCACCATTGAGCTTGATGATATCCATGGTCGCCATCGCAAGACCCGCACCGTTCACCATGCAACCGATGTTGCCGTCAAGCTTGATGTAGTTCAGGTCATACTGGGCAGCTTCAAGTTCTGACGGATCTTCTTCGTCAGGATCGCGCAATTCAGCAATTTCTTTCTGACGGAACAGAGCGTTGTCATCAAAATTCATTTTTGCATCAAGGGCGATGACCTCGCCGGCACCAGTGACAACCAGTGGATTGATTTCCACAAGGCTGGCGTCCGTGTCCATAATCGCATTATACAGGGCCATAATGAATTTAACGGCTGCGCCAACCTGCTTGCCTTCCAACCCGAGGGAGAAAGCAACCTGACGAGCGTGGAACGCCTGAATGCCAGTTGCAGGATCGATGCTGACCATTTTAATTTTTTCAGGTGTTGCTGCTGCAACTTCCTCAATTTCCATGCCGCCTTCAGTGGACGCCATGAAAGTCACGCAATCTTTTGCCCGATCAATAATCGCACCCAGGTAAAGTTCGCGCGCAATATCGCAGCCATCTTCAACATAGACACGTTTAACTTCTTTTCCTTCAGGGCCAGTCTGATGGGTCACCAGCTGCATACCGATCATGGATTTTGCTGTTTCAACAACTTCCTCAAGAGATTTAACAACCTTGACACCGCCGCCAAGGCCGCGGCCGCCAGCGTGGATCTGGGATTTAACAACCCAGACAGGACCGCCGAGTCCCTGCGCTACTGTTTTTGCTTCTTCAGCTGTGTAAGCAACCCCACCTTTTGGCACGGTCACACCGTATTTTGCTAGAAGGCCTTTGGCCTGATATTCATGAATATTCATATTCTACCGCTATTCGCCTGTTTGGATCAGCACTATGCTGGTCGGATATATGATCGAAATTCGACTATAACACTGAAAAAAAGGGGCACAACCAATTTGGCTGCGCCCCTTTTTATTTTCCGTTAGCCGAGGCTTGGGTCAATGCCAATGCAGGCTTCGACAAGTCCTTTCACCGCATCGACTGAATTATCAAACATGGCCTTTTCATCCGCGTTCATTTCAATCTCTACGACACGTTCAATTCCTTCGGCGCCAATGACGGTTGGAACACCGACATACATTCCGTCCAGTCCATATTGACCATCAACATAGGCTGCACAAGGCAGAACGCGTTTTTTGTCTTTCAAATAGGCTTCCGCCATTGTGATTGCACTGGAAGCTGGCGCATAAAAAGCAGAACCGGTTTTCAACAGGGCAACAACTTCTGCGCCGCCATTCCGTGTCCGGTCAACAATCGCGTCGATTTTTTCCTGCGTTGTCCAACCCATTTTAATCAGGTCAGGAACAGGAATACCGGCGACTGTTGAATAGCGTGTCAGTGGAACCATCGTATCGCCGTGGCCACCCAGAACGAAGGCTGTTACGTCTTCGACTGAAACATTAAATTCTTCAGCAAGGAAAAGACGGAAGCGCGCGCTGTCCAAAACGCCGGCCATGCCGACAACTTTGTTGTGTGGCAATCCACATTTTTCGCGCAACACCCAAACCATGGCGTCAAGAGGGTTGGTGATACAGATAACAAAAGCGTTTGGCGCGTATTTTTTGATACCTTCACCAACCGATTGCATAACCTTGATATTTGTTCCCAGAAGATCATCACGGCTCATGCCAGGCTTACGGGCAATACCGGCTGTCACGATACAGACGTCAGCACCTTCGATAGCGCTATAGTCATTTGCACCGGTCATTGTTGCATTGAAACGATCAACAGGAGAAGAAGACGCGATGTCCAGGCTTTTGCCTTGAGGCAGACCATCAACGATGTCAAAAAGGACAACATCGCCCAGCTCCTTGAGACCAGCCAAGTGTGCCAAGGTTCCACCAATGTTTCCGCCGCCAATCAGCGCTATTTTTTTGCGAGCCATTCTATTCTCCGGATATGTTGAGAGGGCTCTGTGCGAAGACACAAAGTCCTCTTTAATTAATTCTTGGGTCGGTCTACCCCGTTTCTTAACCAAGAGCAAGGTCACGAAGGAAAATTCTCACATTTTTTTCGTCATAAGAGGATAAAATCACACTCAGATGGGCGTTCAAACAGATGTAGGTTCGAAATTTTGTAAGAAAAGACCAACAAGAAGATAAAATTTTAGGGTTGCTGGTAAGCTGTTAGTAATACATGCCGGGTATAGTTGGACCTGTAACAGAAAACGACTAACCGGATACACATGAACGCCAAGTCTACTCGAATCGTCAAAAAAGCTGCTCTTTGCAGTGTGGTCTGCATTTCCCTGACCGGGTGTGCGGAAACGATTATTGCCGGACTTACCTTAAGCGAATTACTAACCGCCGGTTCTATTGGCTCTGCCCTGATCACGGGCAAAGGACTGGGGGAACATGCCCTTGATCTTGTGACCGGTCAGGATTGCCGTATTCTAGAAGCAGTATTCCGCGAGGATCGAGCGATTTGCGAGCCGAAAGACTCCGTTGCAACCCAAGGGGACTTTAAAGGACTGGTCGCGTTACTCGACACGCCTGCAGGGCAGGATATCCAGCTGGCCGAAATTCCATACAAGGAAAATCAGTTTCCGGCCATTAACCCCACAGCCGTTAAAAGCGCCGACAGGGTTCTTGCTGCCCTGACCAGAAAATCTGTTACGCTCACCAACCAAACAGTCGCCTATAAACCAAAACCGATGCCCGCATTGACAGCAGCAACGGCGTCTTTTGATTTCAAGCAGCTCAAACAGACCAGCGTTGCGGATGTCGGATCCAATGATTTGCGCAAGCGACTGACAAATGGCGGTGTTTTTTAACCGCCCTTTGCGGCATTCCTCTTTACATCCTCGCAGAAGCTTGCTTTAACGCCATCATGACTTCACACGGCCCCCTTGAAGCATATCGGGCTTTACGCGCCGAGAATGCGATCCAGCACGACCCCATCCAGGAATTGGCAGTTGAAAAACTCCAGACCCTGCATCGTCGCCTGCAATCCTACAATCCGATCACCAGCCCGCATTGGACTGACGTGTTTCGCCTTGGCGCCCGCAAACCGCGAGTGGAACCCCCGCAGGGCATTTATATGTATGGCGATGTGGGACGGGGTAAGTCGATGTTGATGGATTTATTCTTTGACACGGCTCCGGTCACCCAAAAAAGACGCGTACATTTTCACGCCTTTATGCTGGAAGTACATGCCTTTATTCATCAGTGGCGGAAAGATCCAAACCGCAAAGGGGACGATCCGATAGAGCCGCTGGCCCAAAAAATAGCAGATGACGCCTGGCTCCTTTGCTTTGATGAATTTCAAGTCAGTGACGTTGCCGACGCCATGCTCCTTGGACGTTTGTTCGAACTCCTTTTCTCGCATGGTGTCGTTGTCATTGCGACATCAAACAGGGTGCCCGAAGATCTTTACAAAGATGGTCTGAACCGCGATCTGTTTTTACCTTTTATTGACCTGATCAAGGAAGAACTGGATATCCTGCACTTATCAGGCGGGACCGATTATCGTCTGGACCGGCTCTCGAAAAGCCCGGTTTATTTCTCGCCTCTTGGGCCAGAGGCTGACGAAAATCTTAACCGGGTGTTCGACATGTTGACAGAGGGCACCAAACCAGCGCCTCTCACATTAAAAACACAAGGCCGGGAACTCCATGCCCATACGACCGCCCGCGGTGTCGCACGCTTTTCCTTTGAGGAGCTTTGTGCCCGGCCTTTGGGCGCCTCTGATTTCCTGCTTCTTGCAGAAAATTTTCATTCCCTGATCCTCGATAATGTTCCCAAACTCGGGCCCCATAATCGCAATGAGGCAAAGCGGTTCGTTACGTTAGTCGACGTTCTGTATGAAGCCGGCGCAAACCTTGTCCTCTCAGCTGAAGTGGAGGCTGACAATCTCTATGAACAGGGGGATGGGCATTTCGAGTTTGCCAGAACCGTGTCCCGTCTTATGGAAATGCGTTCAGAAGACTATCTTAAGGGCGCAATCACCTGATACGCCCGACGATCAGGGAACCATCTCGTATCATGTTACAGATACGGTCATGACGCAGAAGATCGCTGCCATGCTTCCAGTTCTGTCCCGATCGTCGCATCCGCCAGCGCTTTTCTGTCGGCCTCAGATTTATTCTGCCCCAGCTTGGCTTTCGCCTGCAACTGCGCCACCGGAATATTGAAAGCAACAATTGCGTTCATCATCGCGTTAAGGCGTTTTTCGTCGAACATCCCGACGTCCCACGGGTCGCGGCGATCCCGCTCATTTTCCCGGGTCAGTCCTTCGAGAACAGCTCTTACCCTTTCACGTTCCGTCTCGATAACAGCCTGTCCGCGTGCATGGACCGCCACATAGTTCCAGGTTGGAACATTCATCTTTGTGTCGTAATCCCGGGGGGAGATATACTGATGCGGTCCAGAAAAAATGACGAGTGATGGACGAGTGGCGATGAACCCTGAATGAGGGTTTGCTTTTGCCAGATGTCCGGTAATGGTTCCATATTCGCCAGCCTTGGCATCAAAGCTCACCGGAATATGGCTGGCAAATGGATCTCCCTGATCGTCAACGGTTACAAGGGTGGCAAAACTGGCGTCCGGCAACAAAGAAACAAGGGTCTCAATTGCCGGACTACTGAAATGTTGGGGAACATACATCTTACGAGCTTCCAAATCATGAACAATGACGATCAGATTTAACAGAAGCTGCGGTCATTAACAGTTCCAAAAATCGAAAATGGATAGAGCCACTTTCCTTACCAGTCAGAGAGTTTTTCCACCGACTGGAACGCTGTTGCATCATGTGTTGGAACAATCTTTAAATCGGGATATCGTTTTTTAAGATGATAAAGACCGACAACGCTTTCTGTTAAGGCATCCGTATACTGATCTGCAAGATGCTGCCCTAAAGGGGGACGCATCGCAGGTATCTCGACTGCCTTTGCCGACCAGGAAATGTCTCCGATAAAGAAATAACGCGTCCCATCCCGCAACGTTACGAACATACCAAGGCTTCCAGCGGTGTGGCCGTTCAGCGGAACCAGAACAATCGAACCATCACCATACAGATCGTGAGAGCGTTCAAAATTTTCGTAAGGGACAGCTTCAAACGTAACAAACTTCCAGTTAAGGTCACTTCGATTATACTGATCAGGAAAAAACCCTGCGGCCCCAGTGCCATGTTCTTTCGCCCAGCTCAGCTCATCCTGTGTGACCTGCAACTGCGCGTCCGGGATTTCTGAAATAACCCCTGTATGATCCCAGTGCAGATGGGTGAGCAAGACGAAATCGATCTCGTCCATCTTAACCGGTGATTTTTCGATATGCTGCCGTGCTGTTGGCTCTGGAACGAATGAAAAAAGCAGCCTTTGAAAGCCTGAAAAATGCTTTTCGGACTGTTCTGCAACGTCCGAACCAATGCCCCCTTCAAACAAAAAAGTCCCTTTCGGATGCTTGACCACCATTCCGGAATACAAGGATTTGTGGGTTTTTGTCAGATCCCCCCCGCTAAAGACAAATGCTTCGGGAGACAAATTGTGCCCCGTACTAAAATACCCAAGGCGCACCTCTCCCATCTGCTGCGGGTCAATATTGACGGTCGTTTTTGCAAATGTTGGCGCCGGATAGGCTGAAACGTCAATTTGCCGTGGCCAGAAATGCCAGGTCAAAAGACAGATGAAGGCAATCAGCACCACTGCCAGTGCGAGCAAAATCTTTTTTACCATTGTTAGTCCTTAATTCGTTGCACAAAGGGGAAGAAGCAGGTCTTTCGTTTCCTCTAGGGACCGGGTGTTTTTTTGTGCCCGGCAGATAATGAGGGACCCTTCGATCGCACTCAGTAGAAGTGTTGCGAGGGCGGGTTTATTAGGATGGGAACATTTCAGCTGAACCAAGGCTTCTTCAATTTCATGGTGCCACCTGTCAAAAACATCTTTGCAGGCCGCCGTAATCGGATCAGAACCTGGTGCCATTTCCAGTGTGATTGAACTGACCGGGCACCCTTTTTGAAAACCGGTATTCGTCAATAATGCGCAAAAGGCTTCAACGACAGCGGAGATAAAAGCTTCCGTCGTATCCGCGCCTTGCCGTGCCTCACATAAGATCGACTGCACCGTCTGACCACCCTGCTCAATAGCCGCCAACGCGATCGCCTCTTTTCCACCCGGAAAATGGAAATACAGCGACCCCTTAGGAATTTTCCCATGAGCGGTAATTTGATTGATCCCCATCGCGTGATATCCGCTGGTCTGAATAAGATCCGCAGCGACATCAACAATACGGGCTTTAGTTTGCAATCCTTTAGACATGGCGCCTTCCATAAAATATACAGAACGGTCTATTTATTTTATAGATTGGGTTTTGTCAATGCCTGTTCCGGGCACTTGTTATTTAAGGTCAGAAATCGAGAGGACGCCGTCGAGCCAGTATTTCATAAGTCCCACATATTCTTTAAGCGCCAATTTCCAGAAATAGAAGCCTTCAAAGGAAGGGAGCAAGTCAGTGGGCAAGAAAGAAGCGTGGCGCACACCAACAACGACCGGATCCGGTGCAATCTTGTGCGCACGAAGCAAGGCTCGACTACGTAAAGCATGATGGCCCGTTGTAAGAAGAAGAATTTTAGACGCACCAACCTCGCCGCTCATCTTCACCAGATGCGTCACATGGTCGGTGGTTGACCGTGCGCCCCCCTGATATTTTATCTCAACATCCTGAAACTGCTGCTGTGCGACTGTTTGGATATATTCAATATCTGTTGTTTTCCCGTCCCCATTTCGCGCCGTCCCCGACACTAACAAAGGAACGCCAGATTGACGGGCCAAAGACGCTGCTTTCAAAAAACGGAAATACGATGTTGGGGCAATCGCCTCAGCCCCGATTTGACGATCAGTCTCGGTTCCGTTGGATATGACAGCAATGGCCTGTATTCCCGCTGGTGCTTCGCCATCTGGTATTTCAGAATATAAAACGCCGATTTCGAGCGGCCACAATAATGCTTTTCCCGTTACCGGCAAACTCATCAAAATAAAGCAGCCCAACGTATAGAATAAAAACTTTCTGCGCCCCAAACTGAGCCAGTCAAAAAACGCAAATGGCAGCGCGATCAGAACAAGCCCCGGTAAAGACAAGCCATCCACCAGGAATGTCAAAACGTAATCCATCATACTGCCGCCCCCCCTCTTTTCCTCATAGTGGAAGACTGCGCAGGAACAGGCAACAAAAAAGGCCGCCAGAGGCGACCTTCCTGTATAGATTGATAGAAACCACTAACCGCGGCGCTCAACCATCATTTTTTTGATCTCTGCAATGGCTTTTGCAGGGTTCAATCCTTTAGGACAAGTATTCGCACAATTCATAATCGTATGACAGCGATACAGACGGAACGGATCTTCCAGATTATCCAGACGCTCGCCGGTAAACTCATCCCGGCTGTCCGCTAACCAGCGGTAAGCCTGCAAAAGAATGGCAGGGCCGAGGAACCGATCTGAATTCCACCAGTAACTTGGGCAGGATGTCGAACAACACGCGCACAGAATACACTCGTATAGACCATCCAGCTTTTCCCGGTCTTCCTTCGACTGCAAACGCTCCTGATCAGGAGGTGGTGGTGTCTGGGTCTGCATCCACGGTTTAATAGACGCATATTGCGCATAGAAATTGGTCAGATCCGGCACAAGGTCTTTAACAACAGGCTGATGCGGTAGCGGATAGATATTAATATCGCCATCCACCTCATCCATGCCTTTTGTACAGGCCAGCGTATTCGTACCATTGATATTCATGGCACAGGAGCCACAAATACCCTCACGGCACGAGCGCCGGAATGTTAGCGTCGGATCAATTTCGTTTTTGATCTTGATCAGACCGTCCAAAATCATCGGACCACAGTCATCCAGATCCACATGATAGGTATCGATGCGTGGATTTTCTGTGTCATCTGGTGACCAGCGATACACGTTAAAAGCTTTGGTATTCTTAGCCCCATCCGGTTTCGGATGGGTCTTACCGGTGCCTACGCGTGAATTTTTAGGTAATGTCAATTCAACCATTTTACGTCCCTAATCCTCTTAGTAGACCCGGGCTTTGGGTTTGATATAGTCGATTTCTTCAGTGAGCGTGTAATCATGAACCGGACGGTAATCCAGTTTCACGCCCTCTGCATCGGTATGATAGGTGAGCGTATGCTTCATCCAGTTTTTATCATCCCGATCCGGGAAATCTTCACGAGCATGAGCGCCGCGGCTTTCTTTTCTGTTTTCAGCCGCTGTCATGGAAACCACAGCCTGACGGATCAAGTTATCCAGTTCCAGCGTTTCAACGAGGTCAGAATTCCAGACGAGCGAGCGATCTGTTGTCGCAATATCGGCCATCTGTTTTTCAACATCATTGATTTTTGTTACGCCGGCCTTCAAGGTCTCTCCTGTCCGGAAGACAGCGCAGTCATCCTGCATTACCCGCTGCATTTTATCACGGATCTGTGCCGTAGACTGTCCGCCTTTTGCGTTGCGGAATTTATCCAATCGACCCAAAGCCTCATCACAGGCATCGGCCGCCAACGGTGAATGGGCTTCACCGGACGTCACAACATCTTTTGCACGAAGCGCCGCCGCCCGGCCAAAGACCACAAGGTCAATCAGGGAATTTGAACCCAGGCGGTTTGCACCGTGAACAGACACGCACGCGGCCTCGCCCACAGCCATCAGGCCTGGGACAACGGCATCCGGGTTGCCATCTTTCAAATCAACAACTTCACCATGATAATTGGTTGGAATACCGCCCATATTATAGTGAACCGTAGGGATAACAGGGATTGGCTCTTTATTCACATCAACACCAGCAAAAATGCGGGCACTTTCAGAAATACCCGGCAGGCGTTCTTCGATCATCGCTTTGTCCAAATGATCCAGATGCAGATAAATATGATCTTTACGTCCGCCAACACCGCGGCCTTCCCGGATTTCCATGGTCATTGACCGCGAAACAACATCCCGGCTGGCCAGATCCTTGGCACTTGGGGCATATCGTTCCATGAAACGTTCGCCCTCACCATTGACAAGATATCCGCCTTCACCGCGCACACCCTCTGTAATCAGGCAACCCGCGCCATAGATACCGGTCGGGTGGAATTGTGTGAATTCCATATCCTGCAACGGCAGACCTGCCCGCAGAACCATACCGCCACCGTCACCTGTGCAGGTGTGTGCTGACGTACAGGAGAAATAGGCACGCCCAAAGCCACCCGTTGCCAAGACAACCATATGGGACCGGAAAAGATGCAGGGTTCCGTCCTCAAGGCAAAGACAAAGAACCCCTTTACAGGCGCCATCTTTGTCCATGATGAGGTCCAGCGCGAAATATTCGATGTAAAAATCGGTATCGTATTTCAAAGACTGGCTATAAAGCGTATGCAACATCGCATGACCCGTCCGGTCAGCGGCTGCACATGTCCGCTGTGCGGCAGGGCCTTCACCAAACTGGGTTGTCATACCACCAAAGGCACGCTGATAGATTTTACCTTCTTCCGTCCGGCTGAACGGCATTCCGAACTGTTCCAGTTCCAGAACAGCCGCCGGGGCTTCACGGCACATATATTCAATAGCGTCCTGATCACCCAGCCAGTCAGATCCCTTTACAGTGTCATACATGTGCCACTGCCAGTTATCTTCACCCATATTTCCCAAGGAAGCTGAGATACCACCCTGCGCTGCAACAGTGTGAGACCGGGTCGGGAAAACTTTGGTAATCGCGGCTGTTTTCAGGCCAGCCTGGGCCATGCCCATAGTCGCACGAAGACCGGCGCCACCAGCGCCGACGACGACCACGTCATATTTATGTTCAATAATCGGATAGGCTTCAGACATATACTTTATCCCCCAAACGCCAGCTTTAAAACGGCCAGCGCAGCGGCAAGACCAACAACAGCACAGAAGAAATTGTTCAGCATCAGGCAGACAACTTTTCTAAGCTCACCATGAATATAATCTTCAATGACAACCTGCAGGCCAAGCTTCAAATGATAGAAGGTTGCGCCAATAAGAAGGAGAAGAATAATAGAGGTAAATGGCAGACTGAGAATATAACGAACCCGTTCGTAATCAGCACCAACCAAAGAAATCACGTAAGCCAGTGCGATAACAAAGAGTGGGATCAGCGCAACTGCCGTGACCTTCTGATGCCACCAATGAACGGTTCCTTCCTTGGCGGAGCCAAGATGACGGACATTTTTAAGAGGTGTTCTCATACTCATGGTTACCCTCCTATTCCGTATGCAATGACCCAGGTCAGGACAGTCAAAACAACAGACATCACAATTGCGGCCATACCCGTTTTCCGCATCGTCGGAAGCTCAAAGCCCTTACCGGCATCCCAGAACAAATGGCGAATGCCATTGCAGAGGTGGTAGAACAGAGCCCAGCTAAAGCCGAACAAAACGAGACGCCCGAACCACGAGGAAATAAATCCGTTTACGGTTTCAAAAGCGTCGGGGCCAGCAGCGGCCGCGATCAGCCACCAGGTCAACAGGAGGGTACCCACGCCTAAGGCGACGCCTGTGATGCGGTGGGTAATGGATGTCACCATCGTGATCTGAGGTTTATAAATCCCCAGATGCGGCGATATCGGTCTTTCTACATTCGCCATGGATATCTCTCTAGCAGGGTATACATTGCAGGAACTAAGGCTTTCTTTTTCGCTCGGATTGTAGACTTGGAAACCTTGAAGTCAACCGAACCTTATGTATGCTTCTTTGTTTTATACCGCAAGTGTGGCTTTTGGCAATATCACCCAATAGTCCAAATCAAGAACAATGGCTGCATTTCTTTTCCCATCCGCATCCACATCGGGAAATTCTGCACACGCCAGATCTTTGACCGCGCGTGTTCGAACCCGTAACGCACCTGCATCCATATGTCCCGGAATATCAGCCTTGTCGAGAATTTCACTCCAGGCGTATATCGTATCCCCGGCAAATGTAGGCGCCGTATGGGACCCCCCGTTAATAGCACTGATCAGGACGGCATTTCCCAAACCATTAAAAGTCAGGGCACGAGCCAGACTGATAATATGGCCCCCGTATATAAGCCGCTGGCCAAAACGATCATGCTGCTGAACATGCTGGTTAAAATGAACTTTCGCCGTATTCTGATACAAGCGGGTGGCCATCATATGTTCGGCTTCTTCAATGGTCATACCGTCCACATGATCAATTTTCTCGCCGATCTCATAATCTTCATAAAAATGCGCTGAACCGGAAAGAACAGGATTGAAATCCCGCATATCCAATTCGGCAGGCAGTAATAACTGCGACGGATCCACCACATCAGGCAGGTCCGGCACCACTGGATCGGGGGCCGGGGCCTCTACATTATTTTTACGGACCATTACCCAACGAACATAATCCAGAACCACTTCTCCTACCTGGTTGGTTCCTGTGGAGCGCACGTAAACGACACCCGTTTTACCGTTAGAATTTTCCTTCAGGCCGATGACTTCGGAAACTGTCTGGACACTGTCCCCCGGATAGACCGGGGCCAAAAAGCGCACATCAGCATATCCAAGATTAGCCACTGCATTCAGCGAAACATCCGGAACCGTCTTGCCGAACACAATATGAAAGACAAGAAGATCATCGACCGGCGCCGCCTGAAGTCCGCAATCGATGGCAAAGCTATCCGCTGACTGAAGCGCAAAACGGCTGCCGTACAGTGCCGTATACAGAGAGACATCCCCTTCCGTGATTGTTCTGGGGGTCGCATGTGTCAGAATCTGACCCAGCTTGAAATCTTCAAAATAATTGCCAGGATTTGTTTTGTTGGAGGCCATTTTTCGTATCCTTATTCCGCCATTGCCGCAATTGCATCGGACAGGGCCACTTTGGCTTTGGCAATTTCTACATGCAGGTTTTCAATCAGCTTGCCGTCCACGAGAACAACGCCTTTACCCTCTTTTTCTGCCTCTTCAAAAGCAGCGATCACTTTACGCGCGTGGGCGACTTCTTCTTCAGAGGGGGCAAATACCTCATTGGTTGGGCCTAGCTGTTTGGGATGGATCAATGTTTTACCATCAAAGCCAAGCTCCAAGCCCTGAACACAGGATCCTTTGAAACCTTCTTCATCAGCCAAATCCAGATAAACACCATCCAGAACCGTCAAGCCATAGGCCCGTCCAGCCAGCAAACATAAACCCAATGATGTAATAACAGGCAGCCGCACGGGGGTATGCTGTGCCTGTAAATCCTTCACAAGGTCAGACGTTCCCATGACGAAACAATCAACCCGATCGCTGGAAGAGGCAATTTCTTCGGCTTTCAGAATTCCTAGCGGTGTTTCCATCATGCACCAGATTTTTGTGCTGTCGGGTGCTCCGCTTTCAACCATCAGTTTTTCTAAAGCCTGCACGTGAGCCGCACTTTCAACCTTAGGCAACAAAATAGCATCCGGCCCGGCTTTTGCGGCCGCAATCACATCAGCCTCTCCCCAGGGTGTATCCAGACCGTTCACGCGAATAATGATCTCACGATTGCCGTAACCACCGGCCGCGGCATTACCACATACGATCTCACGGGCTTCCGCCTTTGCGTCTGGGGCAACCGCATCTTCAAGGTCAAGGATCAGTCCGTCGGCCATCAGCCCCTTGGCTTTTTCCTGGGCTCGGGCATTGGAGCCGGGCATATACAATACGGAACGGCGAGGGCGCAGGGTTTTTGACATTTTTTTCTCCGGTGCAAACAGCGTTATTTCTTTTTTGCTGCATCATACCCGGATTTTGCTGCAACGCAACATTGTTGCGAGGAAAGTTCGATTGCCACAATAAAAAAAGCCGCCCCATATGCGAGGCGGCTTTTGATTTTAGTCACTAAGTTGCGGATCAGGCAGCTTTTTTCAAATATTCACGACCAACAAGTTCAGCAATCTGAACGGTGTTGAGGGCGGCCCCTTTTCGCAAATTGTCAGAAACGCACCAAAGATTGATCCCATTTTCCACCGTCGAATCATCGCGGATCCGGGAAATGAAGGTCGCGTAATCACCAACACATTCAACCGGTGTTACATATCCGTTTTCTTCCGGATTATCGACAACCATAATCCCCGGTGATTCCCGTAGAATATCACGGGCTTCATCCGCAGAGAGCTCGTTTTCAAATTCGATATTCACGCTTTCCGCATGCCCGACAAAAGTCGGGACGCGCACACAAGTGGCTGTAAGCTTGATTTTCGGGTCGATGATTTTTTTGGTTTCGACCGTCATTTTCCATTCTTCTTTGGTGTATCTGTCATCCAGAAATACATCAATATGCGGAATCACGTTGAACGCAATCTGCTTGGTAAACGCGGAAGGTGTAGGCTCATCATTGACGAAAATACCTTTCGTCTGACTGAAAAGCTCGTCCATTGCTTCGTTACCGCCGCCCGATGTGGACTGGTAAGTCGAGACAACTACCCGTTTGATTGTCGCTTTATCATGCAAAGGCTTTAGGGCCACAACCAACTGTGCTGTTGAACAGTTTGGATTGGCGATAATGTTTTTCTTTGTATAGCCGGCAACATCCTGCGGGTTCACTTCAGGCACGATCAACGGCACATCCGGATCCATCCGGTAATGAGATGAATTGTCGATAACAATACAGCCCTGTGACGCGGCAATCGGTGCAAATTTTTCGGAAATGGATCCGCCTGCAGAAAACAGGGCAAAATCGGTTCCCGTGAAATCAAAATCTTCCAGTGCCTTCACCGTAAGGGTCTTGTCACCGAAGGAAACCTGTCTCCCGACTGACCGTTTAGAGGCCAATGCGGTTACTTCTGAGACAGGAAATTGACGTTCGTCCAGAATGTTCAGCATTTCGCGGCCCACATTACCTGTGGCGCCTACAACAGCAACTCTATATCCCATGATTTTGATCTCTCATTTGATTCTGGCGAAGCACCATTGCATCGCCAGAACTGGGTTACTCAATTAATGAGCTAAACTTAGGGTTACCCGTTCAGTTTATCAAGCTCACGTAAAATGGCATCGCCCATTGTTGTGGTCGATACCTTAGCCATGCCTTCTGCCATAATATCGGCAGTCCGCATACCACCTGCGAGGACGTTCTGGACAGCTTGTTCGACCAGATCTGCCTCACCAGGCATATCAAAGCTATAGCGAAGAGCCATAGCGTAGGAAAGGATGGTGGCGATTGGGTTCGCGATATTCTGGCCCGCGATGTCTGGCGCAGAACCATGTACTGGCTCGTAAAGCGCTTTCCGGCGACCATGCTCGTCCACATCACCAAGAGAGGCAGATGGGAGCATACCCAAAGAGCCTGTCAGCATCGCGGCACAATCAGAAAGAATGTCACCAAACAGATTATCCGTGACAATCACGTCAAACTGTTTTGGCGCCCGCACCAGCTGCATGGCGGCATTATCCGCATACATGTGTGAAAGCTCCACATCCGGGAATTCACTCTCGTGAATCTTGATGACTTCTTCGCGCCAAAGAACACCGGATTCCATTACATTTGCTTTTTCACTGGAAACAACACGACCATCCCGTTTTTGTGCCAGCTCAAATGCAACCCGCGCAACCCGGTGGATTTCTGGTGTTGTGTAAACCTGAGTATTCACACCTTTTCGAATACCATTGCCCAGATCTTCAATACCGCGAGGTTCACCGAAATAGACACCACCGGTCAATTCGCGAACGATCATGATATCCAGACCAGCAACCAGTTCCGGCTTCAGGCTGGACGCATCAACAAGGGCATCAAAACAAATAGCAGGACGCAGGTTGGCATATAGTTCCAGATCCTTGCGAAGACGCAGCAAGCCCCGCTCCGGCTTGATCGAGAAATCCAGGTTATCCCATTTCGGACCACCAACAGCGCCTAAAAGAACCGCATCAACATTCTGTGCCTTTTCGACAACAGCGTCTGTAATTGGAATACCGTGCGCATCAATCGATGCACCACCGACCAGATCTTCATCCACATCAAATTTGACAGCTCGCTTGTTTTCCATCCAGTCAACAACACGGCGGACTTCTGTCATGGCTTCGGGACCGATACCATCGCCCGGCAGAATAAGAAGAGATTTATTTGACGCCATTGTTTCTTGCTTCCTTTTCAGTGCTTGGTTGGTGGCGGCCAGAACAGCCGCCCCGAAATGATTTTGGGTTGGCCAGTTACCCGGCCACCAGACGTTACGCCTGCAACCAGGGTTGAGACAGCTTCTGCTTTTCTTCGAAGCTGCTCACCTTATCTTTTTTCTGCATCGTTAAACCGATATCGTCCAGACCATTGAGAAGACAATGCTTGCGGAATTCATCAATTTCGAACGAAATCGTTCCGCCGTCCGGGCCTTTGATTTCCTGAGCGGCCAGATCAACGGTTAAGGTTGCGTTCGCACCCCGATCTGCATCATCCATCAATTTGTCCAGCTCTTCCGCGGTGACGCGGATTGGCAGGATACCGTTTTTGAAACAGTTGTTATAAAAGATGTCGGCAAAGCTCGTTGAAATCACACAGCGAATACCAAAATCCAGCAACGCCCAAGGCGCATGCTCGCGGCTTGAACCGCAACCAAAATTATCCCCGGCCACCAGAATTTCGGCACCACGGTAGGCAGGTTTGTTCAGAACAAACTCTTCCTTTTCGCTGCCGTCATTTTCGTAGCGCATTTCGGCAAAGAGATGCTGGCCAAGGCCGGCGCGCTGAATAGTTTTCAGATACTGCTTTGGAATGATCATATCAGTGTCGATATTGACCAGTGGCATCGCGGCGGCAACGCCTGTGAGTTTCGTAAATTTATCCATTCTTCGTCCCCTTAAGCCAAATCGCGCACATCAGTCAGATGACCAGTAATGGCTGCTGCGGCTGCCATTGCCGGGCTCACCAGATGCGTCCGGCCTCCGCGGCCCTGACGGCCTTCAAAGTTACGGTTAGACGTTGACGCGCAGCGATCTCCCTCATCAAGACGATCGGCGTTCATGGCAAGGCACATGGAACAGCCGGGCTCGCGCCATTCAAAACCGGCGGCCGTAAAGATCTTGTCCAGGCCTTCTTCTTCAGCCTGAATTTTGACCAGACCAGAGCCCGGAACGATAATCGCATTTACAGTGTCTTTAACCTGTTTGCCTTCAACAATCGCGGCAACCGCCCGCAAGTCTTCGATACGCCCGTTTGTACAAGAACCGACAAACACATGATCGACGACAATATCAGTCAGTTTCATGCCTGCTTCCAGACCCATATATTTCAGGGCCCGTTCAGCTGCAATCTGTTTTCCGCTATCAGCGAAATCGGACGGTGCCGGAACGCTTGCCGTAATCGGCAGGGCATCTTCCGGACTTGTTCCCCAAGTAACGTAAGGAACAATGTCAGCGGCATCCATTGTGACCACTTCATCAAAATGGGCACCTTCGTCTGTTACCAGGGTTTTCCAGTACGCAACGGCCTGTTCAAAAGCACCGGCTTTCGGCGCGTAAGGGCGGCCTTTGACATATTCGAAGGTTGTCTCATCCGGAGCGATAAGCCCTGCACGCGCACCCGCTTCAATGGTCAGGTTACAAAGTGTCATGCGCCCTTCCATTGACAGGGACCGCACGGCTTCACCAGCATATTCGATGACACAGCCTGTTCCGCCTGCCGTCCCGATTTTACCAATGATTGCCAAGGCAAGGTCTTTGGCGGTCACGCCAACAGGCAACTTGCCATCGACCTGAACAAGCATGTTTTTTGCTTTTTTCTGGATCAGTGTCTGGGTTGCCATCACATGCTCGACCTCAGACGTGCCGATACCATGGGCAAGCGAGCCGAATGCACCATGCGTTGACGTGTGGCTGTCGCCACAAACAATGGTCATACCCGGAAGGGTCAGGCCCTGCTCAGGACCAATAATATGAACAATGCCCCGACGTTCATCGGTCATTGAGAAGTAAGGTACACCAAACTCTTTCACATTGGCTTCAAGTGTTTCCACCTGCAACTTGCTTTCAGGGTTTGTAATACCTTTATCCAGATCTTTAGTCGGCACGTTATGGTCTGCAACCGCGAAGGTCGCCTCCGGACGGTGAACTTTTCGTCCGGTGATACGAAGCCCTTCAAAGGCCTGCGGGCTTGTCACCTCATGAACCAGATGTCTGTCAATATAAAGCAGACTGGCACCATCTTCTTGTACATCGACCAGATGGCTGTCCCATATCTTGTCATAAAGGGTCTTTGCTTCGCCCATTTTCGTGTCCTCTCAAGCCTGGATTTGTTTTCTCATTATACAGCAAACCCCGGCACAGGCGACCCCATGCCGGGCAGTTCCGCCCCAAAAAGGCAGAACGCGTTTAGCTGTTTGTCGTTTTCGTGTAACGATCGTCGCGACGTTCGCGAAGACGTGCTTTCTTACCGCGCAATTCGCGGAGGTAATAAAGCTTCGCACGACGCACGTCACTCTGGCGAACCACTTCGATTTTGTCGACACGTGGTGAGTAAAGTGGGAACACACGTTCCACACCTTCGCCGTAAGAGATCTTACGTACTGTAAAGTTTGCGTTGATACCGCCTGAATTGCGAGCGATACACACGCCTTCAAAAACCTGAATACGTTCACGCGTACCTTCAACCACTTTCACGTGCACGCGAAGGGTGTCCCCTGCGCGGAACTGTGGAACCGGACGCTCTGACGTAAGCTTTTCAATCTGCTCTTGCTCTAGCTGCTGAATAACATTCATCGCTTTCACCTCTATTTCAAATTTTCATCTGACCAGCGTTCCCAAAGGTCTGCTCGCCGTTGTTTCGTCAATTCTTCTGAACAGCGCTGCCGCCATTCTTTAATCTTCTCATGGTGCCCAGATAAGAGAACATCCGGAACACCCCGATCTTCCCAAACTGGTGGGCGGGTATAATGTGGATATTCCAACAACCCGGTCTCAAAACTTTCTTCCGTCAGCGACGCCTGATTGCCGGTGACCCCCGGTAACAACCTGACAACCGCATCCAGCATGGCAAGAGCTGCGATCTCTCCTCCGGACAAAATGAAATCACCTAAACAGACTTCTTCCATTTGCCGGGCTTCGATAACCCGCTGATCAATCCCTTCAAATCGGCCACACACCAGTATAACACCTGGTCCCTCCGATATTTCCCGCACATAAGCCTGATCAAGAACCCGGCCGCGCGGACTGAAGTATATCACTCTCTTGTCGTCACCAGAGGCAGCTTTCGCTGCATCAACGGCATTCCCCAGCACATCTGGTCGCATGACCATGCCGGCGCCACCGCCAAAAGGACTGTCGTCCACAGTATTATGCTTACCAACCGCATAATCCCGAATATTCGAAACCTGCAACTCCCAGGCTCCTTTTTCCAATCCCCGTCCAGCCAATGACTGGCCAAGGGGGCCTGGAAACATATCCGGGTAAAGGGTCAGAACATGAGCAGACCAGTTATTACTGTCTGCTGTTCCGTCCTTACCGGTCAGGGGCATTCCACTCTGGTCAGCACTCCTGTTCATTCTGTGTCTTCTTTATTCTCTGACGAAACTTCCTTTTCAGGAACATCAAAAAAATCATCCGACAAACTCAAAACCACATGACCCTTTTCAAGATCCACCGCTGGTACCATTTCAAGGGTGAAAGGAACCAGAATAGCAGCTTTCGCGCTTTTGCCTTCAGGTATAATTTCCAGCATATCCCCGGCCCCGAATTCGAATACACGAAAAATGGAACCGAATTTTGATCCGTCTTCAAGTACCGCATCCAACCCTATCAGGTCGGCGTGGTAAAATTCGTCGTCTCCGTCGGTTTTTGGCAGCTTGTCCCGCGCAACGTAAAGCTCGGTTCCTTTCAGAGCCTCTGCTTCATTTCGCGTTGTAACGCCTTTAATCCGAACAACTGGAATTGCCTTTGAAAAACCTTGCAAGGACAGCTTGTACTTGACCTTACCGTCTTTGCTTTCCAATTGACCGTAAGCGGCAATATCTTCAGGGTTTTCAGTAAAGGTCTTCACCTTCATCTCGCCCCGAATGCCTCTTGGTCCGGCAATAACCCCTAGCAGCAGCCGATCTTTATCATCAGGCATGCACCCTATCCTTAGGCTTCAGCTGCTTCTTCCTCAGCAGGGGCAGCAGCAGCTTCTGCGGCAGCTTCTGCAGCAGCGGCAGCGGCTTCTTCAGCTTCACGGAGGCGTTCCTGTGCTTTCGCTTTAGGCTTGGCTTTCTGCGGGTTGTTGCGCTCAACTTTATCACCAAGTTCAGCCGCTGCCAGGAATTTGGCGACACGGTCTGTAGGCTGCGCACCCACTTCGATCCAATGCTTCACACGATCTTCTTTCAAGCTCACGCGGTTTTCGTCATCTTTTGCGAGCATTGGGTTATAAGTGCCCAAAATCTCAATATAACGGCCATCACGAGGGCTACGAACATCAGCAACTACGATACGGTAGAAGGGACGTTTCTTAGCACCCTGACGGGTAAGGCGAATTTTCAATGCCATAACGTACGTTCTTTCTTTTCAGTAAAATCAATAACTTAAAATTTCATACCTGGTGGAAGAAGACCTTGCAGGCCGCCACGCATGACGCCCTTATTGCCCATCTTCTTCACCTTCTTCATCATGGAAGCCATTTGCTTATGCTGTTTCAGCAGGCGATTGACTTCCTGTACGGACAGACCAGCACCCGCAGCAATCCTACGTTTGCGGGAAGCGGCTATGATCTGTGGGTTCCGACGCTCTTTAGGCGTCATGGATTCGATAATGGCAATCTGACGTTTGAGCAGCTTGTCATCGAGGTTAGCCCCCTCAAGCTGCTTTTTCATTTTGCCAACACCAGGCAGCATGCCGACAAGGCCGCTAATACCACCCATTTTAATCATCTGTCGAAGCTGACCGGCCAGATCATCCAGGTCAAAAATGCCCTTTTGAACTTTAAGCGCCAGTTTTTCGGCTTCATCCTTTTCAATCGTTGCCGCGGCCTTTTCAACCAGCGACACAATATCACCCATACCCAGGATGCGATTTGCAATCCGGTCTGGATGAAACAGTTCCAGTTCGTCAAGCTTTTCACCGGTACCCAGCAACTTGATCGGACATCCGGTGACTTCCCGCATGGAGAGCGCAGCACCGCCGCGACCATCACCATCAATACGGGTCATGACAATACCGGTAACATCGACCCGTTCTTTAAACTGCTCCGCGACATTAACCGCGTCCTGACCAGTAAGACTATCGACAACCAGCAAGGTTTCTGTCGGCGCCGAGATCTGATGAACCGCCTTCATCTCGGCCATCAACTGCTCATCAACATGCAGGCGACCAGCTGTATCCAGCATGATAACATCAACACCCTGAAGCTTTGCCGACTGCAAGGCACGGGTCGCAATATCTACAGGCTGCTGACCTTCAACGATTGGCAATGTCGCAACACCGGTTTGTTCACCCAGCACACGCAACTGTTCCTGAGCCGCAGGCCGGCGAACGTCCAAAGACGCCATCATGACTTTCTTGCCATGCTTTTCCGTCAGGAGCTTCGCTATTTTTGCAGTCGAGGTTGTCTTACCAGAGCCCTGAAGACCGACCATCATGTAAACAACAGGCGGTACAGCGACCAGGTTCAATTCCTGACTGTCTGATCCCAATGTCTCGACAAGCTGATCATGGACCACCTTGATAACCATCTGACCGGGATTAATCGATTTCAGAACATCCGTTCCGATCGCTTTTGCTTTAGCTTTTTTAACAAAGCTTTTTACGACAGGCAGCGCCACATCCGCCTCAAGCAACGCCACACGCACTTCGCGCATCACGTCACTGACGTCTGATTCTGTTAGCGCCCCTCGCTTGGTCAATTTACCAAGGACGTCGCCTAATCTGCCTGTCAAATTTTCGAACATATGGTCGGAAGCCCGTTCAAAACTGCTTAAAATTTCAATTCCCAGAACCCGAATCATACAACGCAAAAAACGCCAGTGCGCGAAACTCGCGGGCTGGCGGATACCATCAAAAGGTACTTTTATGTATGGCTCACATTTCTGGAGTGGCTTGAAATAGCCATAGAGCGCCTGTTCTGTCAAGGATTTCAGTATCCCCGCACACATATTTCTGGACCGAAGACCATTTAACCCCTATATCGCGGCATATGGAACAGCTTTCATTTATTAAAATGCACGGTTTGGGCAACGATTTTGTCATTATTGATGGCCGCGATGAGAATCCCGATCTGACACCCGCAAAATTGCGGGCGATCGGGGATCGGCATCGCGGTGTGGGATATGACCAGCTGATCGTCCTGGAACCGTCTCAGGACGCCGACATTTTCATGCGGATTTACAATTCCGACGGCACCGAAGCAGAGGCCTGCGGAAACGCAACGCGCTGCGTGGCCTATTTGATGATGAAAGAACAGAAGACAGACACAACAGTTATTGAAACTGTTGCCGGACTGCTGCACGGCGAAGAAATGCCCAACGGCAATATCATGATCAATATGGGAGCGCCCCGTCTGGACTGGCAATCTATTCCGCTGGCCAGCCAACAGGACACATTGCATATAGATATGCAGGCAGGCCCGTTGAAAGATCCCGTGGGTGTCAACATGGGCAATCCGCATATCGTGTTTTTTGTCGAAGATGCTGAAGCCATTGATCTGGAGAAATGGGGACCCGTCCTTGAACATCATGCGCTCCTGCCAGAAAAAGCCAACATCAGTGTTGCCAGTGCTAACGAAGATGGCAGCCTGCGCTTGCGGGTTTGGGAGCGGGGTGTCGGCATTACGCTGGCCTGCGGATCAGCCGCATGCGCAACCATTGTCGCGGCAACCCTGCGCGGCCTTGTTGACGGAAAAGCCGTTCTGCACCTGAACGGCGGTCCGCTGCAAATGTCGTGGGAAAAAGATGGGCCGGTCTTTATGGGCGGCGCGATTGCCTATTCGTTCATTGGCTTCCTGCATACCGACATCTTTAAAGAGGCGGTCTGATGGGAAATCAAAAACCTGTAAACGCTCCGGAAGTCATTACTTTTGGCTGCCGCCTGAACACCTACGAGTCCGAAGTCATGCGCGGGCATGCCATTGCCGCAGGCATGGACAATGCGATTATCATTAATACCTGCGCGGTAACCAATGAAGCAGAACGCCAGGCCCGGCAAGCCATTCGCAAGGCTCGCCGGGACAATCCCAACGCCAAAATCGTGGTAACAGGCTGCGCCGCGCAAACCAATCCGGATCAGTTCAAAGAAATGGACGAAGTTGACCAGATTCTGGGGAACCTCGAAAAGCTGGAGGCCAGCTCTTTCGGTCTGGAAAATGAGGAGCGCGTGCAGGTCAATGATATCATGGCCGCGGAAGAAACTGCCAGCCACCTTATCGAAGGATTTGAAGGACGGGCCCGCGCGTTTCTGCAAATTCAAAATGGATGCGATCACCGTTGCACATTCTGCATTATTCCTTACGGACGAGGGAACAGTCGATCCGTGCCGCTGGGGGCGATTGTGGATCAGGCCAAATCGCTTACAAAAAATGGCTATAAAGAATTTGTCCTGACGGGCGTCGATATTACAGCCTATGGCGAAGATTTGCCGGGTACGCCGACGCTGGGTCAAATGTGTCGCCGGCTGCTGGCGGCAGTACCGGAAATCGAGCGCTTGCGACTTTCATCCCTTGATCCGGTTGAGGTCGACGACGATTTGTGGCGCTTGATTGAAGGGGAACCCCGCCTGATGCCTCACTTGCATATCAGCCTGCAGGCCGGGGATGACATGGTTCTGAAACGGATGAAACGCCGGCATTTGCGGGCTGACGTGTATGACTTTGTTGAGAAAGCAAGACGTTTGCGTCCTGATGCCGTTTTCGGCGCGGATATTATCGCCGGCTTTCCTACTGAAACCGATGAGATGGCTGAAAACAGCGAGCGCCTTGCCGTTGAATGCGACATTACCTATATGCATGTCTTCCCTTATTCTGAACGTCCGGGAACACCGGCGGCGAAAATGCCGCAAGTTCCCGGAAATATCAGAAAAGAGCGCGCCGCACGGTTACGCCAGATCGGGGATGACAATCTTCGGCGTTTCCTGCAAAGCCAGGTTGGCAACACCCTGTCGGTCCTGGTCGAAAACGAAACAACCGGCCGCACAGAACATTATGCGCCGGTGACTCTGGATTTCACTGCTGAACCCGGTACGATAATACAGGTTCACATTACCAGAACTGACGATAAAAAACTCTACGCAAGCCTTGGAGCCTGAGTAAATTTATGAGTGATCCGGAACAAAAAGAAAAAAAAGGGTGGTTTAGTCGCCTGAAAGATGGGCTTAAAAAATCATCCAATGCCATTTCAACCGGTATTTCGGACATTTTCACCAAACGGAAACTGGATGATGATGTTCTTGAAGAACTTGAAGAATTGCTGATTACATCCGATCTAGGCGTAACCACAGCCGCCCGGATTGCCGCCAATATCGGGAAAAGCCGGTATGACAAGGAAATCTCGCCGGAAGAAATCCGCGAAGCACTTTCTGATGAAGTTACCGCCATTCTTGAACCCGTCGCCAAACCGTTTGAATTAAACGAAAGCCTGTCCCCGCATGTGGTGCTTGTGGTGGGCGTCAACGGATCAGGAAAAACCACGACAATTGGTAAATTTGCCAAACAATATGCTGATCAGGGCAAAAAAGTCATGATGGCTGCGGGCGATACCTTCCGGGCCGCCGCCGTGGAACAACTTACCATCTGGGGAGAGCGCACAGGCGCCAAGGTCATTACGACCAAAGTCGGTGGCGATGCCGCCGGACTTGCCTATTCCGCCCTTGAACAGGCGAAAGCCGAAAATGTGGATTTACTCCTGATTGATACTGCGGGACGGCTACAGAATAAATCTGATTTGATGGCTGAACTCGAGAAGATTTTACGGGTTATAAAAAAGTTGAACCCGGATGCACCGCATTCATGCTTACTGGTTCTTGATGCGACAACCGGACAAAACGCCCTTAATCAGACTGAGATTTTTGGCAAGGTTTGCGATGTTACTGGTCTTGTCATGACCAAGCTGGACGGTACAGCCCGTGGCGGCGTTCTGGTTGCAATTGCTGATAAATTTTCTTTGCCCGTCCATGCTATTGGAGTAGGAGAAGGGATCGACGACCTACAGCCTTTCGCGGCGAAGGACTTTGCCCGGGCGTTGTCCGGTGCAACAACAGACTAACAGTTTTAACAGGGTACAGCATGTCGACACGAAAAATGCATCAAGGCGTTAAGACCGCAACCGAAATGGGACCTATCCTGGTCTTTTTTGGCTTTTATTATCTTTATGACCTGATCACAGCCACTGCCGCCATTATGGTGACAACGATCGTCGCCCTGGCCGTTTCCTATTATTACGAACGGAAACTACCGGCCATGCCTTTGATCACGGCCATTGTCGTGATGGTCTTTGGCGGACTGACCCTGTATCTGAATGATGAAACCTTCATCAAACTTAAACCAACCATTATCTACGCATTATTCGCCGTCACACTGGGTGCCGGACTGGCTCTTGGAAAGTCTTTTGTAAAGATTCTGTTTTCCAATTTCTGGGATTTGAACGATGAAGGCTGGAAGAAACTGACCGTTCGGTTGATGCTCTTCTTTATCGGCATGGCCATAGCCAACGAGGTTATCTGGCGCAACTTCTCTACAGAATTATGGGTAAATGCCAAGGTATTCGGTTTTACAATTGCAACTTTCGTTTTCTTTATGTCTCAGGTTCCGCTGATCACCCGTCACGGCAATGCAACCAATGAAGAAACGGACCCCAGTGATTCCGAATGAGTTTGCCATACTTTCCCATAGAGAAAGCTGATTTTCAGCATTCCATGGGCTTGTCAGCCCTGAAAGAAAGCTGGCTTGAAGTCGACGAGAATTATCTATCCCAAACGGCGCAGAAGCGTAACCTTTTAACCAACAAACGGCCTCATGTTCTGGCCACCCTGCCCGGCAGCGAAAACGCCCAATCCCATATTCTTGATCTTGTCCGGCAAGAGCTGAATATCCACCACCCGACGGTGGATCAGTCCCCCGCCTACAAACCGGCGGGGCCCCTTGCCCAAGCGGCGAGCCTTGTTCAGGAAGACCTTGTCCTGATGCAGGAGGTCGGCGGTGTTTTTAAACTAACCGCTGCCTGTGTGTGTTTTCCCTCTGGCTGGGATTTGACCGAAAAAGTCGGTCACGCTATTTCCGACATCCACATTCCGGTTCCGGACCTGAATAACAGGATTGGCCCCTCAATCGATCGATTTTTTTCTCACCTCAATCCCCGCAAAAAAGTACAACGGTTCAATTGGGGACTGTTTGATGACGACGCCCTTTTTCAGCCCGGATCTCATGAAAACCGTCAGATAGGAAACGATAGGGTCACGGAACAAACCATCGGCGATGCCCTGTTTTTCAGGGTTGAAAAACAAACATTGCAGCGCCTCCCTGAAAACCGGGATACCCTGTTCAGCATCCGTATCTTCAACACACCATTATCTGAAGTTGTCAGCGATCAAGACCGGGCAGCGCGGCTACTGCACGCGCTGACGACAATGGACGCGCCCGTAAGGCGCTATAAGGCCGTTGCCCGCTATGAAGAACTTCTGATGGCCTATCTTAGAAAGCTGGCTGGCTGACACTCAGTGGTCTAGCGACCAAAAACAGACTGCAATATTTCTGTTGTCCGTTTTACCGGATTGTTCCGAATAGCCGCCTCTTCTTTCGCCAGATAATGAAATAATCCTTCAAGCGCAAGATCGGTCGCATGTTCCGTCAGGTCCGACTGAATATTGGGGACAAGGGGAATTTGTTTATACTCACTGATCAGCGCATCATAGGCTTTTAGCGCCCCGACATCCTGCAAAGACTGCTCGATCACCGGACGAACGGTCTCTTTCAAATCTGCGGTCGCGACCTTTCGAAAATATTGTGTCGCCGCGTCATCCGCCCCTTTATAAATTTCTTCCGCATCTTTCAAGGTCATGTCGTTGATCGCCTTGACGATCAGTTCCTTTGTTTTAGGAGCCGCGGCTTCCGCGCCTTTATTCAAACGCGCTTCCACGTCATCGGCCATGGCGGACAATCCGAATTTACGCAGATATTTTTGCGCCTGCTGCATCTTTTCAGGAAGCGGGATGTGAATAGCGGGATCCTCACCATACCCGCCGTCCGCTCCGATTTGTCCAACAACGGTGTCTGTGCCGACTTTAAGGGCTTCTTTTAGCCCCTCAATGATCTCAGGCGAGCTTAGACCGCTCAATGAAGAACCACCGCTGCTGCCACTACTGCCCTCTGCTCCTTCAACAGATTTTTTCAAGGCCCCCTTCATATCATCCAAGAAGCTGGCCTGACTTATCAACGGAAAAGACCCGATCAGCATCACCGCACAAAAACCTGTTACCCAAGCCAATCTCTTCATACTCAGCCCTACCTTTTCATAATCTCAAACGAGGTTTTCAGCAATTCTCCCTCCGCATTTCCAAAGGGAACAAAACGGTCCTGATCGCGCACATCCCGGAAATGATGCAATGCCCAATAAACTGTGGGGAACGCAAGTTCGTCCCATGGAATTTCATCCCAGGTGAACAGGGCGACCTCCAGCGATTCTTCACCCGCTGAAAATTCTGGCTTATCGAGTACAGCCCGATACATGATTTGCACCTGACTAATATGGGTTACGTTGTAAATACCCAGTAAATCCAGAATACGGATATCCGCGTTAGCCTCTTCGTAGGCTTCCCGGCGGGCTCCCTCTTCTGTGGTTTCTTTCTGCTCCATATACCCGGCGGGCAACGTCCAATATCCCTTGCGTGGATGGATCGCCCGCTTGCAGAGCAAAAAACGGTCTTCATGGGTAACAACAGAACCCACCACGACCTTCGGATTTTCATAATGGACCCAACCACAATCCGTACAAACATGGCGTTCCAGGCTGTCTCCGGCTGGGACTTCCTTCTTAAAACCATAATCTGTTGGATCTGTTGATGTCATCGCGACCTCTTTGGTTGCGCAAAAGGCAGACCGAATGCTGGTCCGCTAAACTCGAATATCGATTTGTCGGCCAATGCCGTTGAAGGTCATATCCGGGCGCTGTTCTTTTTGAAGCGACGGTTTACTTGCTTCTTTAACAGCCTCAACCCTGTCCATATTGGGTTGAGTGTGCCCCCCAGCTGCGCGTCCTGACAAGCTGACATTACTGGAAAGTGTCCCTGAGATTTTGACCATGTGCCTTCTGACCTAATAACGCGGATATTCTATCCGTAATCCAAGGGTAGCAATTCTACTGCTTTTGGGGAAGAGCATTGATGGCTTTGGTTACATTTTGATAAAGCTGACTATCGGCTGGCGCCAACAATTTTAAACGTTTCCAATAATCCAGTGCGGCCTCATTATTCCCCTTCTGCGCCTCGGCAATACCAAGATACCAAAGGGCCTCCGGCGCATTCTTATCCATCGATAGCACCTTTTCAAACAAGGTAATGGCGGCAGGAGGCGGCGGCGCCCCTTTTCCGGCAGCCTGCGTCAGAGCAAACGCCTGAAGATTGAGAGGATTAGGATCATTTGGCGATATTTCAGCCGCCCGACCATAGGCGGCCGCTGACTTTTCATGCTGGCCCAATGTTCCATAAACATTACCAAGCCGCATCAAACCTGCAAAATCAGGCGCATCGTCCATCCGTTCGGCCAGGCGGGCCACCATATTTTGTATCATCTCCTGTCGGTCTTCTGCAGACATATCCGCAGCGGCCTGCATATCCTGCTCACTCGGCCCAGACATTTCCTGAGCGGAGGCAGCCCCCATGACATCTTTGGAAGCGAGTAAAGCGCTGACATCCTGCCCCAGATTCTCAGCAACCTCGGTAATTCGGCCGTGCAGAATTCTCATATAGGGAGCCGTTGCATCGCTTTCTTCATACAAGGCGGCCCAGCGATCCAATGCTGCTTTTTCCTGCCCGTTCTGAGCATCCTTCAATGCCAGATAATATCGGGCACCGGCATGGGATGAGTCCACTTTGGCCGCCGCTTCAAATGCTTTTGCAGCATCTTCGGAAATCACACCATCAGCCTTAAAGTAAAAATTTTCGCCGGCGCCGACATACAGATCGGCATCATCAGGTGCAATTTTTGTGGCCTGCAAAAAGGTTTCAGCCGCTTCTTGATAACGTTCCATCCGTGAAAGGGTGCGGGCCAGCAGAATCCAGCCATCCAGATTCTCAGGTTGTTCCTGAAGCCGTTCCGCCAGCTTCTGGACCAACGTGTTTAGATTGCTGCCTGCAAGATCCTGCTTTTCTGCCGCGATATCCCGCTCAGCAAGGGGCTTTGATGGCAAATCGGGGTTTCCTAGCAGACCGTAAAGGATAAAAGCCGCCAAAGGAATACAGAGTAACAGCACCCCCGCGATCAGAGGAGACCCGGATTTAGACGCGTCGGAAGATCCATCGGCTGAAAGCTTTAACATGCGGCGCTGAATTTCAATCTTGGTCGCTTCTGCTTCAGCTTCTTTCAGAACCCCACGTTCAATGTCTGCATCCAGCTCATTCAGTTGCTGACGATAAACGGACATGCCCCCTTCATTTCGACCAATTGTCCGGGCAGAGCGAAACAATAAAGGATAGGCAAGGATAAAAATCGCAGGCAAACAGATAAGCGACAGTATGAACCACGTCACGATGCTGATCCTTCTTCTTCCTTAAGAAGCTTATCAAATGCTTCTTTTTCACTTTGACTAAGCGGCGCGGCTTTGTCGTTAGTCGCTGCGGGAACAGACCTTCTTCTGAGAAAAAGGACCGTCGCAATGCCCGCAATCAGAAAAACAAACAAAGGGCCCACCCAAAGAATAAAGGTCGTCAGTTTAAATGGCGGATCTAGCAAAACCCAGTCGCCATAACGATCCACAAGAAACTGACGCACGTCCTCGTCACTATCCCCAGCCGCCACTCTCTCTCGCACGATACCGCGAAGGTCTTTGGCAAGGTCGGCATTGCTGTCCATGATGGATTGGTTCTGACAGACCAGACACCGAATGTCTTCCGCAATATCTCGGGCCCGTTTTTCAGCGGCGGTATCGGGCAAACGCTCTTCAACAAAGACCGCCTGACCAACGGCCGGTGAAAACAGGGTCATCAGGATCAATAGCCGTATCAGTCCGGTTTTCATGACCCGCTAGCCCCTTTAAGTCGTGGAAGGATACGATTGTTCAAATCATCTTCAGTGATCGGACCGATAATCTTATCCAAAATGGTCCCTTCCGGGCTCATAATAAAGGTTTCAGGAACCCCATACACGCCAAAGTTAATCCCAACGCGCCCGTTCAGATCCATTCCCGTGCGGGTATAAGGATTACCGTGTTTTTTCAGCCATTTGCGGGCTGCTTCCGGTTTGTCCTTGTAATTCAACCCATAAATTTCAACGGCTCCTTTCTCTTTCAAAGCCATCAAAGTTGGGTGTTCTGCAAGGCAGGCCACGCACCAGGACGCAAAAACATTGAGCAACGTAACCTTTCCCTGCTTCAAATGAGCGGTTTCTAAAGGCAAGCCATAATCTGGAACGGGCGCCAAACTGAATTCAGGGGCCGGTTTGCTAACAAGCTCGGACGGGATTTCTGTTGGATCAAGAAAAAATAAAGCATATGCCATTACGCCTGCAATAACGGCAAACGTCACGACAGGCGCCAAAAAACCAAACCGCATACTAGGATACCCCTGCTACTGGCTGGTCTGTTGCAGCCTGCTTCGTTTTCTTACGGGCGGCACCAATGCGAAAACGTCGATCGCTCAGGCTAAACCCGCCTCCAATAAACATGACAATGGCGCCAATCCAGATCCAGGATATAAACGGCTTATGATAAATACGCGTCGCATACCCTCCCTTACCATCAGACTCGCCCACAACCGCATACAGGTCTGCCGTTAGCATCGGCCAGATAGCCGCTTCTGTTGTCTCCATAGGCGGGTTCGTATACTGGCGTTGCTCTGGGTTGAGAACCACAACTTCCCGTCCGTTCTTTGACACGGTGAAAGTCCCTTCAAGATAGGTATAGTTAGGCCCGGTCTTATCGGATGCACCGTCAAAACGGAAATCATACCCACCAACGGTGGCGACTTCACCCGGCCGCATCACTTCCAGCCGCTCGCTTTGCCAGGCTTCCGACGCGGTTATCCCCAGAATAACCAGAGAAACCCCTAAATGCGCAAGCATCATACCGTGGGCACTTCGAGGCAGATTGACCATCCGCTTCCAACTGTTCCCCAGCGGGATCCTGAACAACTTGAACCTGTCGGTCCATTCCAGAAGAGTACCGACAAATAACCATCCGAACAAACCCATCCCGACAAAGGCAAGAAAGGGGCCATCTTCAGCAATCCACCAACTTATGCCGACAATGGCAACAACCGCAAAAAGTGCGAATTTCAGGCGGGACAAAACACCGACCAGATCCGCCCGTTTCCACGGAAGTAACGGCCCGATGGCAACGGCGACAACCAATGGCATCGCCAGCGGCAAAAAGGTGGCGTTGAAATACGGTGGTCCAACAGACACTTTTGCACCACTGAACGCATCCAGAAAAATAGGATACAGGGTTCCCAGCAACACAGTCGCAGCCGCTGTTGATAACAGAAGGTTATTCAAAACAAGCGCCCCTTCACGACTAACAGGCGAGAATAGACCGCCCCCTTTCATCGAAGGTGCCCGAACACCGTATAACAGAAGAGAGCCGCCAATGATGACACTCAAAAAACAGAGGATGAAAATCCCGCGTTCCGGGTCCGTGGCGAAGGCATGAACAGAATTCAAAACGCCCGAACGCACCAGGAAAGTTCCCAAAAGCGAAAGACTGAACGCGATAATGGCAAGCAGGATCGTCCAATTCCGCAACGTGTCCCGTTTTTCAACGACGATCGCAGAATGCAGGAGAGCCGTTGCGGCGAGCCACGGCATGAAAGACGCATTTTCTACCGGATCCCAGAACCACCAGCCGCCCCAGCCCAACTCATAGTAAGCCCACCAGGAACCCAAGGCGATACCAATTGTCAGAAACGCCCATGCTGCCAGCGTCCACGGGCGAACCCAGCGGGCCCAGGCCGGATCAACCTTGCCCTCGATCAACGCCGCAATGGCAAATGAAAATGTCACAGACAGACCGACATATCCCAGATAAAGAAATGGCGGATGAAAAGCGAGGCCCGGATCCTGAAGCAAAGGGTTCAGTCCCTGACCATCAAAGGGGGCGGGATCAATTCTCTCGAACGGATTGGAAGTAAAAATGATAAAGAGAAGAAAACCGACACCGACAAAGCCCTGAACGGATAAAACGCGCGCCTTTAGGCTTCCCGGAAGGTTTTTACCAAACGCCGAAACGGCAAAACCAAACAGCGCCAAAATCCATACCCATAGAAGAAGCGATCCTTCATGATTTCCCCAAACGCCACTGATTTTATATAACATTGGTTTCAGAGAATGAGAGTTTTTCACGACATTCAGGACCGAGAAATCACTGGATACATACGCCACTGTCAGGGCGATGAAGGCAACCGATGCGGCAAGGAATTGAACAAGTGCCGCCGAGTCAGCAAAGGCCATCATCGGGCCGTTCTGTCGCGCGGCCCCGATTAGAGGGACAGTTGATTGCAAAATAGCAACCACAAGCGCCAAAATCAGAGTGAATTGTCCAATTTCTGCTGTCATCAGTCTGTCGCCTTTGAATCAGTTTCAGGTTGCCATTGTCCAGCTTTCTTCAAGCTTTCAGCGACTTCTGGCGGCATATAATTTTCGTCATGCTTCGCGAGCACGTTCGACGCAACAAAGACACCCTCATCGTCCAGCTGGCCTTCTGCGACAACGCCCTGTCCCTCGCGGAACAAGTCAGGGACAAGCCCCCGAAATCTCACAGGAACCGTTTCGGCCATATCCGTAACAACAAATCGAATTTCAACGCCTTCTTTGACAACGCTACCCTCTTCAACCAACCCTCCTAACCGAAAGTTGCGCCCCGCAGGGACAGGCTCTTCAGCCAAATCAGAAGGGCTTCTGAAAAACACCAAACTGTCTTCAAAAGACATTAGGACGAGGGTCGCGGCCAAACCCAAAACGGCAAGGCCAGCCGTCAGGAAATAAAGGCGCCGGCGCTTTCTTGTCATGACTGAATACTTTCGTTACGCATTACTTTGTTGCGCCGTTTTTGCCGCTTTGCGTCAAATGGCACCAATTCGTTTTCAACCTTGCGAAGGCGACGAACACTTTGGAAGGCAAGCAACCCCAAAACAGCCGCAGAAATACCATATGATGGCCAGATAAAAGCAGCATACCCGCCCATATTCAAAAACTCTTCCATAGTCTCAAACGCTCCTGCTAATCTGCGTTCTTGCATGTGCCAGAAATATAATCAATTTCCTGCAATTTTCCACTCTAACTCCACCCTGATGCGTCACAATGACGCGTACCGCTGCCGTCAATCCTGTGCGGCGTTCACCCGTAGAATTCTTAACCGTCTGCTTAAGATCTCTGTCTTCACCCGAATAATGAACAAACTTACAAACAGCGTTGTATAGGCCGCGGCCATTATAAGCAGTGGCGTCAGGATAGAACTGTGAATTTTTGGCCCTTCCATCGTCGCGACACTGGCAGGCTGATGCAGGGTATTCCACCAATCAACTGAAAATTTGATAATTGGAATATTGATGGCACCAATCAGGACAAGAATGGCAGCCGCCTTGGCCGCCTTGCCCGGTTCGTCAAAACTTTCCCAAATGGCCATATAGCCCAAATACAGGAAAAACAGAATGAGCATACTGGTCAGACGCGCATCCCAAACCCAATAGGTTCCCCACATTGGCTGCCCCCACAGAGCGCCTGTTACAAGGGCCAAAAACGTAAAACTTGCCCCTATAGGGGCCGCCGCTTTCGCTGACAAATCGGCGACCGGATGTTTCCAGATCCACCCAACAGCAGACGAAACAGCCATCATGGTATAAACACTCATCGCCATCCACGCCGCCGGCACATGGACAAACATGATACGGACAGTATCGCCCTGCTGATAATCTTCAGGAGACAGAAAAAGAGAATAGTAAAGACCAATCCCTAAAAGCAGAACCGTCAGGCCGGTTGCCCATGGGAATATCACAGACGCTAACTTTAGAAAACGCGTGGGATTGGCAAATCGATGAAGGTCAACAGCCATTCCAAACTCCTTGTATTAACTTCGTTCTCATCCTGCTCTTTCTACTCTACTGCAAGCCTTAAGCCAGCCGCCGCCCCCAGGGGGCATACCACTAATGCTCCAAGCGAGAGCCCGGACAACAACAATAAATGAGGCGCGACCGGTAACAAGGCAACCGCCGCTTCTACGGCTGCAACACCAAAGATTAAAACCGGTATATACAGGGGCAATACCAACAAAGATAAAAGCACCCCACCGCGACGCATCCCAACCGTAAGGGCCGCCCCAACTGATCCTATCAGACTGAGAACGGGTGATCCCACAAATAATGCCAAAACCATAACCGGCAAGCTATCCGCCGGCATATTAAAGGATATGGCAAGAACCGGTGTGATTACAATCAATGGCAGCACCGAGGTAATCCAGTGGGCCAAAACCTTCGCCAGAACCATCATTTCTACGGGAAGCGTTCCGACCATTAATTGATCAAGTGAACCATCCTCATAGTCAGCCTGAAACATTCGATCCAATGTCAAAAGGCAGGAGAGTAAGGCACCAACCCATAAAACCCCGGGCCCAATCCGTGCCAGAACAGAAAGTTCAGGCCCTACACCCAGAGGGAAAAGCGTCACTGCGATCACAAAAAAAGACAAGGTCATGGTCAGGGCACTGCCTTGCCGTGCCGCCAAACTAAAGTCCCGCTTAAAGACGCAGAGGAAACTATTCATGACACGCCACCCTTGGCTGCGTCCAGATTGAGCGTTCTAAGGGACGGAATCCCGATTTCCTGATGGGTGGCCAATAATGCCATTCCACCCGCCGAGACATGTGCCTCAAGGACGTGAGTGAAAAGTTCGATATAATGAACGTCGAGGGAGCTTAACGGCTCATCAAGAAGCCATAAGGGGGCGGGACTGGCAATCAGACGTGCAAGGTTCGTCCGCTTTTTTTGACCTGCTGATAAAATACGGGCTGGCGTGTTGCGAAGCCTTTGTAGATCAAAGGCATCCATCGCCGCGTCAACGGCGGCGCGACTACCCCCGTGAAAGCGCGACCAGAAGTCGAGATTTTCATAAACGGTAAAAACTGGTTTCAAAGGTTCCTGATGACCCAGAAAGTGAAACTGGCCGGCAAAACTGTCGGGGTCTGCGTGGACATTCTGGTCATTCCAGAAAATGTCGCCCTCTACCGGGCGTAACAGACCGGCAATCATCCGCAACAAAGAAGACTTGCCTGCACCGTTTTTTCCCTTGATCCACATAACCGATCCGGGGGAGAGCGAAAAGTCGAGTTCCCGAAATATCAAGCGATCCTGACGAATACAACTCAGGTTTTTAACATGCAGGGTCATCAGAAAACGGACTATCCAAGATCATTACAAATAAAAAAGAGGTCCGTTCACTGACTACAGGAATGTTCCCCTTCTCGCAACCTTTGCAGATGCGACGAATAGTCTCGTAGTGCGCCGTTATTCGTAGCTCCGTGCGTCGTCGATCACTTTTCCATCATTTGGAAGCGACCCCGGCGCAACGAACTCCACGCCGCCCCGCACTTTACACAGGCTTTGAACGGACTCTTCAATCGCCGATTTCAGTGGATCATTTCCTTTTTCAACTTCGCATTGAAGCGTCATCGCATCGACATTGTCATGACTGGTAATCACCAGACGAACCTTTTTGATCTCGCTATGGCGTTTCTGAACATCAACCACTTGGCCGGGATGAACAAACATGCCCTTCACTTTAGCGGTCTGGTCAGCGCGTCCCATCCACCCCTTGATCCGGGGACCTGTTCGGCCACAGGCACTGCCATCCGGCAAAAATGCAGACATATCGCCCGTACCGAAACGGATCAATGGATATGTTTTATTAAAACTGGTGACGACAACCTCACCAACTTCACCCGGACCAACAGGATCGCCTGTACCAGGCCGGACAATCTCGACAAAAACGCCTTCATCGATTGTCATACCTTCCATGGCTTCTGTCTCATAAGCAATCAGACCAAGATCGGCTGTCCCATACGACTGGATCACCAGATCGATCCCCAGATCCTGCAATGCGGTTCGTAACGAGGGTGGCAACGCCTCCCCACCAACACTGGCAACCTTGATGGACGACATGTCGGCACCTGCTTCCCTGCCTTTTTCAAGCAGAATCTTCAAGAAGGACGGCGTCCCGACATAGGCCCGTGGTTTCAGGGTTGCCACTGCCTGAATTTGCATCTCCGTATTCCCAATTCCGGCGGGGAAAACAGGGCAGCCAACAGCATGGGCTCCGCTTTCCATCATGTGACCGGCCGGGGTCATGTGGTAGGAAAACGTATTGTAAACTAGATCTCCCGGACGGAAGCCGGCAGCCCACATGGCACGCCCCATCCGAAAGTAATCCTTTGTCCGTTGCCCAGGCTCAAAGATCGGGCCAGGCGACATGAACACATTCGCCACGTCTCCGATCGGCTCTGCGTTCAAACCACCCAAAGGCGGGTTGGACGTCTGATATCCGATCAGGTCCGCTTTCCGGGTCACTGGCAATTTGGCTAACGCATCCCGAGAGGTGATCGACGCAGGGTCGACATCTTTCAGTATCTCGCCAAAATAATCAGAATTGGCTTTCGCGTGCACGATCTGTGCTTGCAATGCCTGAAACTGTTCTTTTTCACGAACCGCCCCCTCACGGGTTTCAAGTTCGTCATAATATTTGCCAGTACCGGTCATAGAACTACTATTTCTTTATTGAGAGATTTGGAAAAATCAGGATTAAGCGAGCCAACGCTTACGCCGCCGGTAATGCTTCACATCTTTAAAGCTTTTCCGGCCATCGCCTCCCAGACCAAGATAGAATTCCTTCACATCTTCGTTGTTTGACAAATCGGAAGCGGCCCCATCCATAACCACCCGGCCATTTTCGAGAATGTAGCCATAGTGGGCATATTTCAGTGCGATTGTGGCGTTCTGCTCGGCAACGAGAAAACTCACGCCGGTTTCTTCGTTCAAACGCTTCACAATTTCAAAAATTTCTTCCACCAACTGAGGCGCCAGCCCCATTGATGGCTCATCCAGCAGGATCAGCTTTGGCTTGGCCATCAAGGCGCGGCCCACGGCCACCATCTGCTGCTCACCACCAGAAACATAACCGGCCTGTGAAGTCCGGCGCTCTCTTAGACGCGGGAAATAGTGATATACTTTTTCCAGCTCTTCATTAATGACAGCTCGGCCGCCCTTACGGGTATAGGCACCTGTCAAAAGATTTTCCTCAACGGTCAGATGTTCAAAACAGTGACGGCCTTCCATCACCTGAACAACGCCCTCGGTCACCAGCTCAGCCGGAGATTTTTGCGTAATATCCCGACCTTCATACTCAATGGTGCCTTTCGTAACCTCCCCGCGCTCAGAGCGGAGGAGGTTCGAAATGGCTTTCAAAGAGGTAGTCTTGCCAGCACCGTTAGCACCCAGAATGGAGACAATGCTCCCTTCCGGAACCTCCAGCGAGACCCCTTTCAAGACAAGGATAACATGGTCATAAATGACCTCGATATTATTGACCCTAAGAAGGGGATTGCTTGTCGCATTCATAAGCAAGACTCTCTCTTTAAAACTTAGTCAGACCTTAGCTGCAGGAAACAGCATCAAGACCTTTTTCTTTCAGGTATTTTTCCGCAGACTCTTTCATCGCAGGAATGATCATGTCTTCCATTGGTGTCAAAGTGTCAGAAACTTTGTTCCAACTTTTACCGTCCCACTGCTGAATGTAGAATGAACCACCACCGATGTGGTCAGCGCAGTTAGGCTTCAGAGTTGGCGCCATGCCTTTTACACCGAGTTTTTCTGCAAGTGCATCATCCAGAACGATATTTTCAAGGCCCCAACGAAGGTCTTCTGAAGAAATCGCTTTCTTGCCAGTTTTTTCCTGTGCTTTCAGGATACCCGCATGAATAACGACCTGCGTCAGAACGGCACGGTTGTACAGAGCCTGACCGACATTTTCTTCACCCTTGCCGTTTCCTTTTCCATAAACGTGCTTCATGATTTCCTGGATAACCGGGAAGTCTTTACCAGCAGCACCGAATGCAGCACTTTTGTAACCGATTGCCGCATCACCAGCTGGAACTGTGTCCTGCTCAGCACCGGCCCACCAGTTACCAATGAATTTTTCAGCTGGAAACTTGATTTTCGCGGCTTCTTTAATCGCTGTCTGGTTCATAACACCCCAGCCCCACATGACAATATAGTCAGGCTTCGCACGGCGAATCTGCAACCAAGTTGCTTTCTGTTCAAGACCTGGGAATACGACAGGGTATTCTTTTAGTTTGAAACCGAATTTTTCGGACAGAGATCTAAAGATCGGAATGGATTCTTTACCGTAGGCGATATCAAGATAAACGAGCGCAATCGTTTTATCTTTCATCTTGTCCAGTCCGCCTTCTTCTTTACCCATATATTTCATAATACCGGTGGCCTGGCCCCAGTAGTTTGTCATAAGTGGGAAAACATAAGGAAATGCTGTACCAACACCGGCATCCGCACGACCATAACCCATTGTCAACAGAGGGATTTTGTCAGTCCGTGTACGGTCAGCCAATGCATATGTTACACCTGTTGAATATGGCTGATAGACAAGACCACCACCATTTTTATTCTTTGTCCGTTCGTAACATTCCACACCACGGTCTGTGTTGTAGCCAAACTCACATTCTTCAACAATAACCTTGGCGCCACCTACGCCACCGTCACGTTCATTAATCATCGCCCAGTAATCAACGGCACCGTTCGCTGTTGGAATTCCGCCAGGGGCAAATGGACCCGTACGATAAACCAATTTTGGAAGATACAGTGTATCTTCTGCCAATGCCGGCGCAGGGGCCGCAAATGGTGCCGCAACAACAGCTGCTCCCAAAGCACCAAGTACAAATTTCTTCAAACTCATATCTTTCCTCCCAGAATTTCTCTTGTTGTTTGGTACGGCGTAAGCCGCCAAGAGATAAATTTTCCATCGCTTATAAAAAGCGCCCAGACAACTCTGGCCGCCTTTTGGCAACAGATCAATATGGAAATGGCCAGGATCTCAGTTTTTCCTTACCAATGGTCCATAATCTTGCCAGTCCATGGGGCTCAACAATCAAGAAGAAAATGATCAGAATGCCAAATACCATGAACTCCAAATGCGCCACCATATCAACACCGATTTCCAAGCCGATCATAGGCGGCACGTTATTCAGGAAAATAGGCAGGAGCAGAATAAAAGCCGCTCCGATAAATGACCCAAGAATACTGCCCATACCGCCGATAATCACCATAAAGAGAATGGCAAAAGAACGGTTAATGCCGAAGGCTTCAGGCTCCACTGTTCCCAGATGAACAAACGCCCACAGAGCGCCCGCGACACCACAGAAGAAAGAGCTGACCGCAAAGGCAGACAGTTTCGTTTGCAACGGCTTAAAGCCGATGATTTCCGCCGCAATATCCATATCCCGGATCGCCATCCAGCCGCGGCCAATATGGCTGCGCACCAGATTTTTGGCTGCCATCGCAAGAACGGCAACAAATCCGAGTGTAAACAGATATTTTTCTGCGGGCGTTTCGAAGACATACCCCATGACGTTCAATGGAGGCGCAGTGATAACACCGGACGGGCTATAATTTGTAAACCAGCCCACTTTAATAAACAGCCATTCAATAAAGAATTGAGCCGCCAACGTCGCCACAGCCAGATAGAAGCCCTTAATGCGAAGGCTTGGAATACCAAACATGATACCGACAAGCGCCGCGACTACCCCTGAAAGGAGGATCGTGATGATAAGCGGCAACGTACCTTCGATACTACCGATTGTGATCGTAAAGGTGGCAAATTTGTAAGCGGCAAAGGCCCCTACTGCCATAAATCCACCGGTTCCCAGAGAAATCTGACCCGCATAGCCTGTCAGGATATTCAAACCGATCGCGGCGAGGGCCAGGATCAAAAAGGGAGTCATAATCGCGCCGATGAAATAATCACCTGCAAACAGGGGAATACCGACAAATGCGATCAAAAGGATGATGGCGATACCGATCCGATCCTGAAGGATCGGAAAAACGGCCTGGTCTTCTTTATAGGAGGACTTGAACTGTCCTGCTTCACGATAAAACATTCTGCCTAAACCCTCTCAATAATCTTTTCGCCAAACAGGCCTTGTGGACGGAAAAGAAGAAAGACTAGCGCCAGCATATAGGCAAACCAGTTTTCAATGGCGCCACCAACAAAGGGGCCAAGATAAATTTCTGCAAGTTTTTCACCTGCACCAATGATCAATCCGCCTAAAATTGCCCCGGGGATGGAGGTAAAACCACCCAGCATCAAAACCGGCAAGGCTTTTAGTGCAATGAGACTTAAGCTGAATTGAACACCCAGTTTCGATCCCCACATGATCCCGGCAACCAGACCAACAAGGCCCGCAACCGTCCAAACGATGATCCAGATGTTGCGCAGCGAAATACCAACAGACATTGCCGCCTGGTGATCATCGGCCACCGCACGCAGTGCCCGGCCAATGCGGGTTTTGTTGAAAAAGATCGCAAGCGCCAGAACCAGTGCACCCGCTGTCAAACCAGCAACAAGTTCAAGCTCATCAATAAAAATACCGCCGAAGTCGATTGAACCGTTTGGCAGGCCGATATCCAGCGTCTTGATATCACTTCCCCAAATCGTCTGGCCGAAACCATCGATGAAAAATGTAATACCAATGGTCGCCATGAACAGAATAATCGGCTCCTGATTGACCAGCTTGCCCAAGACAAACTTTTCAACACACCAGGCCAACAGGACCATGACAGCAACCGTCAGAACAAACGCGATGGTCCAATGAACCCCGAGCATTTCCTGAATACCAACAAGGCTCAGGGCTGCGAACAGCATCATGGCGCCTTGGGCAAAATTAAACACGCCAGATGCTTTAAAAATCAAAACAAAGCCAAGGGCGACAAGTGAGTAAAGTGTTCCGGTCAATAATCCGCTGAAAAGAACTTCCAGGAAAAACAGAACATCATCATTAAAAAATTCCATAAGTGTGCTCCTGTATCCTGATTAGTGACCGCCGCCGAGATAGGCGTCGATAACATTTTGGTTGGCGCGAACTTCTTCCGGGACACCGTCTCCGATTTTCCCGCCATAATCCAAAACCATAACCCGATCGGAAATATCCATAACAACACCCATATCATGCTCAATAAGGCAGATTGTGGTGCCAAACTCGTCGTTCACATCCAGAATAAACCGGCACATGTCTTCTTTTTCTTCCAGGTTCATTCCTGCCATCGGTTCATCAAGAAGAAGAAGCTCTGGTTCTGCCGCGAGGGCACGACCAAGTTCCACACGTTTCTGCAAACCATATGGCAGACGCCCAACAGGCGTTTTGCGGATCGCTTCAATTTCCAGAAAATCGATAATATCCTCGACAAAGCGACGATGCTTCATTTCTTCTTTTTCAGCACGTCCCCACCAGATCATGGAGCTGAGCAGGCTGGATTTCATTTTCAGGTTTCGCCCTGTCATGATGTTGTCCAGTGTCGACATGCCTTTAAAAAGTGCCACATTCTGAAAGGTTCGGCCGATCCCCTGAGCCGCAGCTTCATGGGGCTTCATCGCGCTTCGTTTCTGACCCTTATAGGTAATTGTGCCCTGTTGCGGGTGGTAGAAACCGTTGATGCAGTTCAGCATCGACGTTTTGCCCGCTCCGTTTGGTCCAATGATCGCGCGGATCTCACCTTTTCTGATATCAAAGCTAACATCGGAAATGGCACGCACTGCACCGAAGGACAGGCTAATATCCTCTACCGACAGAAGGACATCACCAATTTGTCTTCCTTGTTCTTCCATAACAATACAGTCCCTGAAATTTACGAGGCGGCGCGCATGGCCGGATAGGTTTCGACATTCTGGACTCGGATGTCCGCTTTCAGAACCCCTTTACGACCATCTTCAAAGGTCATCTGAGATTCAATATGAACCTCGCTGACATCCGAGAACAGCGCATCAATAAGGGGACCATACCGCTCAGCGATAATCCGACGCCGAACTTTACGGGTCCGGGTCAATTCTCCATCATCAGCATCCAGTGCTTTAGGCAATATGAGGAAACGACTGATCTGGGCACCGGCAAGTTCACTGTCGATCGCAAGATCCCGGTTCACTTCTTCGATATTTTCCTTGATCATCGCGTAGACTTCTTCGCGGTTGGCAAGATCCATGTAGCTGGCATATGAAATACCGCGACGTTCGGCCCAGTTGCCAACAGCTTCCAAATCAATATTGATGAAAGTGGTTACCGTGTCCTTGTCAGCACCATGGCAGACAGCTTCTGAAATGGCTGGGAAAAACTTGAGTTTATTTTCAAGATACTGAGGGGCAAACAATGTACCATCCTGCAGCTTTCCAACATCCTTCGCCCGGTCAATAATTTTCAATTGACCGTCATCCGTCATGATACCGGCATCGCCCGTGTGAACCCAACCATCGTCCGTTTTTGTCTCTTTGGTGGCTTCATCATTTTTATAATAACCCACAAAGCTGCCCGGACTTTTATACAGAACCTCACCAGAAACCTCATCCAGCTTGATTTCACATCCAGGGGCTGGCGGTCCAACCGTATCAGGCCGCACATCATTATCGCTTTGAATGCAGACATACGCACAGCTTTCCGTCTGACCGTAAAGCTGCTTGAGATTGATACCCAGCGACCGATAGAATTTGAAAACTTCCGGTCCCATCGGCGCACCCGCTGTATAGGCAACGCGGATCTGACTGAAGCCGAGTGTATTTTTAAGCGGCCCATATACCAGGAAGTCACCAACAGTATACAGAAGGCGGTTCATCAGGGAGACCGGCTTTCCTTCCAGAATCTGAACACCGCATTTCTTGGCAACGCCAATGAAATAATGGAACATCTTCTGCTTGATCGCGCTGGCATCCTCGATGCGGATCATCATTTGGGTCAACATGTTTTCAAACACCGCTGGCGGTGCGAAATAATATGTTGGGCCAACTTCCCGAAGGTCTGTCAACACTGTCTCAGCATTTTCAGGGCAATTGACTGAGAAACCAGCGTGGGTCGCCTGCGAGTAAGAAAACAAGTGATCGCCCACCCAAGCCATTGGCAGGTAGGACAGAACCTTGTCTTTCTCTGTCAGGTTTTCAAACTCAACAGAAAGGGCGCCAGCCTGAACCATGTTATCAAAACTCAGCATCACGCCTTTAGGCCGGCCCGTCGTTCCTGATGTATAAAGCAGGGTCGCAATATCCGAACCAACGCCTTTTTCCGTTTCAGCATCATAAAAAGCCGGGTTTTTCTTATCAAACTCCCGCCCCAGATCCTGCACGTCCGTATAAGAGCGCAGATTTTCCTGTTTGTAATGACGCATACCGCGTGTTTCTTTGTAAATGACCTGCTCAATCGCCGGACACTGGTCCAGAATAGACAAAATCTTGTCTACCTGCTCCTGATCTTCGGCGACGACCATTTTCACACCGGAATGTTCAAGCACATACTGAATTTCATCGGCAACACCATCCTGATAGATGGGAACCGGCAAGGCACCAATGGCCTGTGCGGCTGCGAACACCCAGTAAAGCTGCGGACGATTGGATCCAAGAATGGCAACAGCATCGCCGCGCTTAATGCCTAATTCAACCATACCAAGACCCAAAGCCCGGGAGTTGTCATAGACATCCTTCCAGCTATAGGTCTGCCAGATGCCAAATTCTTTTTCACGATAGGCTGGCACGGTCGGGCGTTGCTCGGCATTGCGCCGCAAGAGTTTTGGAAAGGTGTCTAAACCCTGGTCTTTGTTTGTCATAGGCTCCCTGATTCCTTAACAAAAAAGATTTCAAATCATTTTTTATTTAGCTCAGGAGGAGTAGACCCCGCGGCATCATTTGATGCAAAAAACACCACGCCCACGCATACTACGCTGACGGTGCGGACAGTTCCTCCCAGAACCGATATGGTTTTTATCATGTTGTTTTTTGGCTTCTTGATGAACCTTACCAACGTCAATAGTCGAACCGCCTCACCATCGTCAAGAGAAAAACCATAAAAATTGGTAGATTCAAGGATATTTGTTGGTTTTATCAAAAAAAATAGAAATATTAAAAAAAAACAAGCGTTTGTATTAGAAGTAATGTTCAGACAGATACGAACTAAAAAGTAAAATAATAATACATACGTACTGAATTTAAACTATATAGATTATCTTTAACTCTACAAAAACGTATATCCGTATAAATTTATTAATGGTTTTACTTTAAATAGATACACATTTGATTTGTATTATTTTTTGCCGAGCACCAATTTGAACGCTCGTTAGTTTAAGCGGTGGATAACAGTATTACGACGCAGGTGCGAAAAGCGTTCAAAACAGTTCAGATCCGGCATTTTGAACAGAAATGTCGGCCCGCCGACTATTTTTTTCCGAATCTTATAATTGAGGGCCACCTTTTCGAAACATTCCCTTCGCTTCTCGTTCAACAGCAACTGTCCACGCTTCAAAAAATAACAAAGAAAGTGGTAAAATGAACGGAGCCGATATAAGAATAGAGACCTAAATCATGAGATTCTTACCTTTTGGTCTTGAGTATCTGTGAAAATTAAGGCACATACGGGCCGAAAGATTACGGGTGCCAACTCAATCACGTTAATACCTGGCACCTTCCCGTTCCCATTCTGAGCAAGGAGCGAAGCGTTGACAACAACTGGTCACGATAGCCTCAATACACGTCGCACACTCGATGTCGACGGCAAGAAAATCGACTATTACAGCATTCCTGCTGCCGAAGAAGCTGGTCTGGGCGATTTGTCCCGCCTTCCGTTCTCGTTAAAGGTCCTGCTGGAGAACCTGCTGCGTCATGAAGACAGCCGCACTGTTACATCAGAAGATGTCAGCGCGTTGGCTGGTTGGTTGAAAGAGAAAAAAGCAGACCGTGAGATTGCTTACCGTCCTGCCCGCGTTCTTATGCAAGACTTTACAGGCGTTCCTGCCGTTGTTGACTTGGCCGCGATGCGCGATGCCATGGTCAAACTGGGCGGCGATCCGGAAAAAATCAACCCACTTGCACAGTGTGATCTGGTCATCGATCACTCTGTGATGGTTGATAAAGCAGGCTCGCAAAGCGCTTTCAAACAAAATGTTGACCTTGAAATGGAACGGAACGGCGAACGCTATTCTTTCCTTCGCTGGGGTCAAAAAGCATTTGATAATTTCCGTGTTGTTCCTCCTGGAACAGGGATCTGCCATCAGGTAAATCTGGAATATCTTGCACAGACTGTCTGGACGACAAAAGACCAGAACGGTAACGAAGTTGCTTATCCAGATACACTGGTTGGTACGGACAGCCACACAACAATGGTCAACGGCATGGCCGTTCTTGGCTGGGGTGTTGGTGGTATTGAAGCTGAAGCGGTTATGCTGGGTCAGCCGATTTCCATGCTGGTTCCAGAAGTTGTCGGCTTTAAACTGACTGGAAAGCTGAAAGAAGGCACCACGGCAACTGACCTGGTCTTGACCATCACTCAGATGCTTCGCGCCCAAGGCGTTGTTGGTAAGTTCGTTGAATTCTTTGGTCCAGGCCTGGATGAACTGGCACTTGCCGACCGGGCAACCATTTCGAACATGGCACCTGAATACGGGGCAACCTGTGGCTTCTTCCCAATTGATGCAGAAACAATCAACTTCCTGAATTTCACAGCCCGTGATCCGGAACGTGTTAAACTGGTTGAAGCCTATGCAAAAGCACAGGGCATGTGGCGCGATGCCAACACACCTGATCCGGAATTCACAGCGACACTGGAACTGGACATTTCAACAGTTGTTCCAAGTCTGGCGGGACCGAAACGTCCACAGGACCGCGTATTGCTGACAGACGCAGCCTCTTCTTTCAAAACAGCCCTGCCGGTTCTTTCTGGCAACGACGCTGGCATTGAGAAGAAAGTGCCTGTTAAAGGAACGGATTACAGTATTGGGAGTGGTGACGTCATTATCGCCGCCATTACATCCTGCACAAACACATCCAATCCAAGCGTCATGCTGGCTGCGGGTCTGGTTGCCAGAAACGCCATTGCAAAAGGCCTGACAGTTAAACCTTGGGTCAAAACATCTCTGGCTCCTGGCTCAAAAGTGGTCACGGATTATTTAAATCGGGCTGGACTTCAGGACGATCTCGATACACTCGGCTTTAACCTGGTAGGGTACGGCTGCACAACATGTATCGGTAACTCTGGACCGGTTGCAGAGCCAATTGCAGAGGCTATCACTGAAGGAGAACTGGTTGCATGTTCTGTCCTTTCAGGAAACCGTAACTTTGAAGGCCGGGTAAGCCCACATGCTAAAGCCAACTATCTGGCCTCTCCGCCTCTTGTTGTTGCTTATGCAATTGCCGGCTCGCTGAATATTGACATTACAAAAGAAGCGCTTGGCGAAGATAAAGACGGGAACCCGGTTTATCTGAAAGACATCTGGCCAACAAATCAGGAAGTACAGGAAACCGTTCAGGCGGCCCTGACCCGTGATATGTTTGTCGCCCAGTATAGTGATGTCTTTGCAGGCGACGCCGAATGGCAGAGCATAAAAACAGCTGAGGGCCAGACATATACCTGGGACAGTGGCTCAACCTATGTTCAGCATCCTCCGTATTTTGAGGGAATGAAGAAAGAGCCGGGCGATTTCTCAGACATCAACGGCGCGCGTGTTCTTGCATTGCTCGGCGATTCTGTGACAACCGACCATATTTCACCTGCCGGTGCAATTAAAGCGGACAGCCCTGCCGGTGACTACCTGAACGATCATCAGGTCCCGGTCAAAGACTTCAACTCGTTTGGCTCGCGTCGTGGCAACCACGAAGTGATGATGCGCGGTACTTTCGCCAACATTCGCCTGCGGAACGAAGTCGCCCCTGGCACTGAAGGCGGTGTAACCCGCCACATGCCTGACGGCACTCAGCAGTGGATCTATGATGCCTCCATGCAATACCAGAAAGATGGTGTTCCATTGGTGGTGTTTGCCGGTAAAGAATATGGCACAGGCTCAAGCCGTGACTGGGCTGCCAAAGGAACGCGGTTACTCGGTATTAAAGCCGTTGTTGCCGAGAGCTTTGAGCGGATTCACCGGTCCAACCTCGTTGGCATGGGTATTCTGCCCCTCCAGTTCCCGGAAGGCGTGACCCGCAAAACGCTCAATCTGGATGGTTCTGAAAAAGTTGATATCACCGGTATCGCTGACGGAATCAAACCACGGATGGCCGTTCCTTGCACTATCACTCGCGCAGATGGTTCTGTTGAAAAACTGGAACTGCTCTGCCGGATCGATACCGTGGACGAAGTCGACTACTATCGGCATGAAGGTATTCTGCAATATGTTCTGCGGAAACTGTCAGCGTCCTAATCGGACTTGCATCTTTGCAATTAAAACGGCGGTCCTCGGGCCGCCGTTTTTTTGTTCACCGAAGCTTGAATTGCCAGTGAGCACAGTTCCGCTTATTGTCGAGAGCATGAAACAGGCAGCCTATATTTTTTCAGTCGCGTTATTTTTTACCCTGAGCATGACTTCAGCAAGCGCTCTGGATGTCCGACAACCCAAAACAGTCATTGAGCTTTATACGTCTCAAGGGTGTTCATCTTGCCCCCCTGCGGACAAATTGATGGGTGAAATTGTTCAGAAACCAGATGTGCTGGGACTGTCGTTTGCCGTAACCTACTGGGATTATATCGGCTGGAAAGATACCTTTGCCAATTCAGAGAATGATGCTCGCCAGACCCGCTATCGGGATCAGTTTGGCGCCCGGTATGTATATACCCCGCAAATGGTCGTCGCCGGAGCGGACCACTTTGTGGGCTCAAACGCCCATGAACTTGAACAGAACCTCCTCGCTTTCAAAGGACATGCCGAACAAATTAAGCTGACATGGCGCATTGACGGCAACCGTCTTTTTATAAACTTGCCTGACCATTTAAACGGCGCAACCATTTGGCAAGTGGATATCGATCACAAACAAGAGGTTCAGATTGGTCGGGGCGAAAATACCGGAAAGTCCATCACATATCATAATATTGCCCGCCGGACACAGCCATTGGAAAACTGGGATGGCCAACACAAAACAATTGAACTGGATTTGGCGGCACTGATGAATGAAGGACGCGACGGATGTGCTATTTTAATTCAGGAGCGCGGCTTTGGGCCGATCATTGCCGCACTGGAGATTGACCTTTAATCCAGAAGACAACAACGAAAGGCAAGCATGCCCTTGCCTGAGGGTTCCAACACGCGCTATAAACGGGAAAAGAGAAATAAAAACAGGTGCGCATGATGTCCAAAACCCCGTCTCCATTAAAACCGGCCGCTACCGTTCTTCTTGTCCGCGATTGCGACGACATACAGGATAATATCGAGGTTTTTATGGTGGTCCGACATCATCAGATTGATTTTGCGTCGGGTGCTTTGGTTTTTCCTGGCGGGAAAGTGGACGATGCAGATTTAAATCCGGCTCTTTTCGAGCATCTTCCTGCACAACAGGAAACAGAGGATCCGCTCCTCTCGTTCAAAATCGCGTCTATTCGCGAAGCCTTTGAAGAATGCAACATTTTGCTCGCCCGAAACAAAGAAACCCAGGCTCTGATCACACCGGACCGGCTCTCTGGGCTGGTGGATACCTATAGACAGGATATGCAATCGGGAAAGATTGATATTCTGTCCATGGCGAAAGCCGAAAATCTTGAACTTGCAACAGATTTACTGGCGCATTATTCGCACTGGCTGACGCCAACCTTCATGCCAAAGCGTTTCGACACCCATTTCTTCATCGCCAAGGCGCCGCCGGAACAACTGGCTGTTCATGATGGGGAGGAATCTGTTGATTCTGTCTGGATCGGACCAAATGCGGCTTTGCGGGCGGCCAAGGAAAACGAATATACCATCATCTTCCCGACCTTGATGAATATCGAATATCTGACCCGCTATACATCGGCTGACGATGCGATTGCCCGCGCTTCGGAAACCGACACGGTCTCTGTCCTTCCTGAACTGGAAACAACAGAAAAGGGCAAGTTCCTCAATATCCCGGCTGAGGCGGATTACAGCATTACCCGCCGCGCAATTGACCCCATGATGGACCCCGACCGCAAAAAATAATCAGAACAGGCTCAGCACCAACGATAGTCCTTTGAGCAGCCCCGTGATGGTCTCACTTGTTTGTCTGGCCTCCGCAGCCCATTGTTGTATCTCGCGAAATCCTTCTTCTGACGTTTGAAAGTCTGCTGTCAGGGCCACAAACGGATCCGTGCGGGCCGTCATGCGCTGTGTTTGCAAATGCTGTATCTCCAGATAAACTGACTGCTGCGCCTTGAGCAAAGCAAGTTGTTTGTCTCGCGGCAGGCTTGCGATATCCTGTGCGTTCAATTTTTCCTGACAGTTTAACAATATTCGATAGGCTTCTTTATAACTGGTCGGCATAACGGTTCTCATCAGACAATTTTGTAAAATAAACCAACAACTTTTTTTGACGTCCGGATAGCGTCGTAACATAGGCGTAAAACTGTTCGGTTAACGACATTTGGGACATGTGTGATTTTTCCATGGAGCCGCCTGCTTGCGTTTCACCCGCCTCGATTTGAAGACGGGCTGACAACTGAGCATGCGCCTGCAACATAAGAAGTAGGCTTTCCTGAAGGTCGGCGATCAGACTGTCCTGCAAACGGCCAAATTTCTGGATCGCCATTACTTTTCCAACTAAGATCCTGCGCTCATCCCCTATGGCTTTATCATTGGTGCTCAGCAATTGAAGCCGTTGACGCAACGTTCTCAAATTTGCGTCCACCGCTGCTTTCATCAATCCGCGTATGCCGCCCCGGCAAAGCGTCGGCTTTTTGAAATCCAGCTCGCCCAGTAAGGCCGGTGTTGAAAACCGGCACTGCGCTGCCAGGTCAGCCGATGACCCCAAATCTGCAAAAAACAGATAGACCAGCTGACGAATATGAACCTGTGTTTCTTTGGTCAGCTCTGACAACTTTCGAGTTGTCTTTGGCAGGAAGAGGATCTTGGCAAACCCCGTCATCGAAGTTGTAAGCGCTGCGGCCTGAGAGGGATCCAACGAATGGGAAAGATTAAAGTCAGCGGGCTTCAACCTTTCCATAGCGTGATAGGAAGACAGGCCCACCGATAGAATTGTCTCAGGTGTTTCTGTCGATAAAATATTGGAGAGCCGATAGGCATAGAGCCTTAATAGATCCAGAACCTTTTTTCGGGCCAGGCGCGCGGCATCAGACAAAAGCGGCTCAGCAAACAACGAAGGCGATCCACCAAGCGTTAATTGCAAATCGATGCTATCGCTTAAAGACAACTGATGAATGTCTTCGAGCATTTCATATTGAGTGTTAATGAGCACCGACAACAGATCGACTGAGCGACGAAAAGTGTTGGCATCACTGGATAGTTTCGGGCTTACGCCAAGCGCACAGCCTCCGAGCAGCCAAAGCAGGCTTGCGGCAAATACTATTTTTTTCGTCAAGCCTGTCATAGCGATACCTGAAAGATTGATCAGTTATCTCTATGACTGCTGTCAGGGGGAAATAGTGAATTCTAAATTTGAAAAAATCTTAAAGGCGCCCCGTCAAGGCCGCCTTTTAGAAGATCATTCTCACTAAAATCAGAGGCCGGAAGCCATGAAATCAGCCATTCTTTTCGAAAACAGAACAGGGTCTGAGACCGGATCCCCTTCTACGATATAAGCCTGATCCAACAACAGAAGCGCAGCATTGGAGACTTGCGGCGCGGTGCTGTCTTCTTCAATCTTTTCCGCCAGCTTACGGATAAGGGCGTGATCAGGATTAATTTCCAAAATACGCTGAGAAGGCCCTCCGCCCAATTGTTTATGTGCCTTCAGAACCTTTTCCAGATGGATATCCATATCCCCTTCATCAGCAACCAGACAAACCGGACTGTCAGTTAGCCGGGAAGAAGAACGAACATCCTTCACTTTACCATCAAGGGTCTGTTTGAAAGCGGCTATCAGTGTTGAAAGATTTGGCGACGGTTCTTTCTTGTCGTCCGTATCCTCATCACTGTCCTTACCTTTCATTTTATCCAGTTCAGCAGAACCCCGCGTGACTGATCTGAATTCCTTGCCATCAAACTGGCTATGACGGCTGAGCCAGAAGCTATCAACGGGATCACTCAAGAGCAATACATCAACATCTTTGGCTTTAAAGCCTTCCAGTTGAGGGCTTTGTTTAAGCGCATCCAGGTCATCCCCTGTGATGTAATAGATGGCGTCCTGCCCCTCTTTCATGCCCGAAACATATTCGTCCAGTGTGACAGCTTTATCCGACCCTGTTGAATTGAAACGCGACAGTTTCAAAAGGCGTTCACCGTTCTCGGTATCTTCGTAGATGCCTTCTTTCAGAACAGCCCCAAAGTTTGACCAGAATTTTGCAAAACCCTCTTCGTCCTTTTTGGCGCGTTTTTCCAGCTCGCCAATCACTTTCTTCACCAGCCCGGACTTGATTTTCATCAATACCGGATTGTTCTGCAGCATTTCACGGCTCACATTCAACGGCAGATCTTCGGAATCCACCACGCCTTTAAGAAATCGCAAATAGGCCGGAATCAGTTCTTCGCACTCGTCCGTAATGAAGACGCGTTTTACATAAAGTTTAAGGTTCGATTTTCGCTCTGCATTAAACAGATCAAAAGGCGGTTGTTCGGGGATAAACAGCAGCATGCTATATTCGATGATCCCTTCCACCCGACTATGTAAGGTTGCCCAAGGGGTATCAAACGCCTGTCCCACATGATGATAAAATTCCGTATATTGCTCTTCGGTAATTTCTGATTTCGGCCGGGTCCAAAGGGCGCTAGCCGTATTGACCACATCGTCCGCCGCATCAGGCTCATCATCGGCCGATTTCAATATAACCGGAAGCGCGATATGGTCGGCGTAGGTTTTAATAACAGAACGAACGCGCTGCGGCTCCAGAAATTCTGCCGCTTCTTCTTTCAAAAAGAGGGTGATTGTCGTACCACGTACTTCTCTGTCGCTTTCCGCCAGCGTGAACGATCCCTGTCCATCAGAAATCCAGGTATGCGCTTTTTCTTCACCCGCCTTGCGGCTGGTCACTTCCACTTTTTCAGCGACCATGAAAGACGAATAGAACCCGACACCAAATTGACCAATGGCTGTCAGATCCTTGGTTTCGTCGCCGGTTAGCTTTGACATGAAATTCGACGTACCCGAGCGCGCGATGGTTCCAAGATTCTCGATCATCTCCTGATCCGTCATGCCTAGACCATTATCGTCAACAGTCAGCGTACCCGCCGCCTTATCCAGAAAAACTTTTACCCGGAATTTAGGGTCTTCCTTGATCAATTCTGGCTGTGTTAGCGCAAGATATCTTAGGCGATCGCATGCATCCGACGAGTTGGAGATCAGCTCCCTCAGGAAAATTTCCTTTTCGCTGTACAGGGAGTGGGTGACAATGTGCAACAACTTGGCAACTTCGGCCTGAAACTCATGTGTCTGTTCGGTCATTTTTTTCTTTTCTCACAACGATTGAAAGTTCATCCCTCTATATGAAGAGAAGAAACGTTTGGATCAAGTCTTGACCCCAACATTGTAAGGCAATTTTTTTGTTTCCGGGGAAAAATGAAAAGGGTCCACTTCGAGGGGCGCAAAAAATTCGGAGTGGACCCACTTGATCATCAACCGATGTGTGTAGATGGTGTTGATCAGTCACTAACATATATTTATTTGGAATGATCGTTCAAGTAAAAAAAGACGGCAGTGTTATTTTTTTAACCGCCTTCACTTTCAGCTTTCACAAAAGCTGTTCCCATGCGTCCTCCTAAAACAGCAACGACTGCATATGAGGACCATTTATGGAACACGCCATTTTGAAAAACAACGATCCCAAAACTGTAAAACCTCCTCAACCCCTGTACAAACAGGTCAAGGAACTTGTAATCGACAAAATCCTGAAGAACGAATGGCCTCCTTACTCGCAAATTCCCTCGGAACACAGTTTCGTTCGGGACATGAAGATTTCCCGGATGACCATTCACCGGGCACTTCGGGAGTTAACGCAGGAAGGCTATCTGGACCGAATTCAGGGCGTTGGTACTTTCGTTGCTGAATCTCGGCCCAGCAAAGCCGCCAAATCCATCAAGGAAGTAGATATCGCCATTCGTAGTCGCGGAAATATTCACAGCTGTGCAGTTCACTTCTTGCAGGCCGAACCAATCGGCCCGGAAGGCTCATCCCTTTTACACATCCCTGAAGGCCAGACAGTGTATCGCCTATATTGCGTTCACAGGGAAAACAACATGCCTGTTATGCTGGAAGACCGATATGTAAACCCGGAACTGGCACCCGATTTCCTGTCCTTCGACTTTACCGGTCAAACCGCGGACACCTATTTTCGGAAGACCTTTAATCTTTTGTCGGATGATCACAAAATAGAAGCGACCCTGGCAACCCCCGAAGCTGTCCATTTCCTGGAATTGGACCAGGCCGTTCCGTGTTTGCAACACAACCGACGGACTTGGATCGGGAATCAGATTCTTTCTTCTGTACAATATATTTATCCAAGCAATCGACACCAAATTACATGGTAATTTTTTAATCACTTCTCGCTATAGGTGTGTTTCTCTTTGGTTTATTTACCTATACATTTATATCCGTTTATGGTATAAAATCAGTCCATAGCTTAGGAATAGATTTCAGGCATGAAAATATTAATTGCGGATGATCATCCACTGTATCGTATGGCGTTGTCAGGCTTGCTTTCACAATTAGATGCAAAGACCGACATAGTCGACTGTAATGATTTCAACGAGTTGCAGGCTGAGATGCTGAACGCGACTGATTTGCCAGACCTTATTGTCCTCGACATTCAAATGCCGGGTGCGTCATTTCAGGATGCTTTGAAAAAACTGAAACGGGATCATCCCTCCATTCCTGTGGTGATCGTTTCTGCATCTGAAGAAATTGGTGACATGACCCAATCCTTACAATTGGGGGCCGATGGTTACATTCCAAAATCATCAACAAGAGAAGTCCTTGTGAGCGCTATCCGCCTTGTTTTATCAGGCGGTAAATACATTCCTTCACAGGCCTTTAACCTGCCCGACGCAAAAGTCGCCACCAAAACTGGGCATCTTTCAAAACAGGCACCAGAAAAGTCGCATGCGACCCAACACCTGACGCGTCGACAAAAAAATGTTCTGGAACTTATGGCACAAGGGCAGTCAAATAAGGAAATTGCGGCGGGCCTGAACCTGGCCGAAAGCACGGTTAAGGTTCATATTACAGCCATTTTCCGCACTCTGGGTGTCAGCAACCGGACCCAAGCCGTTCTTCACGCGCGCGAGATTGCCTGATCCGATTTACCGATTGAATTATTGAGCTGCCGCAAGGCTAGCAGAGCTGCTTGACAGTGATTTTGCCGCTGTTTTCCCAGCCCCTTGTGCGTTACTTGTATAGAGGTTCTTCAGCGCGTCCGTTACAAGTTCATGGGTGAAATGCGGGTCCATACCCTGATACTTACAGGCAGACAGAACCTGATCAATAATAAATTTGGGCTGATAGCACGCGAGCTCAAAACTGTTTTTGACCTGCAGCTCGTCTATGACAATATCCAAAATCTCTTCCGTCATTTCCAGACCCCGCGACGCTGCCACAATTTTAAAGATGTCAAAATACTGACTTCTATTCGGACCAACGGTTTCGAGTTTGTATGGGATACGACGTAAAAAGGCAGGATCCATCAGGTCATCGGGCGACAGATTGGTTGAGAAGATAACCAGCTCATCAAACGGCAACTGAAAACTTTTACCTGTATGCAATTTCAGAAAATCAATCCGACTTTCCAGTGGCACAATCCAGCGGTTGAGAAGCTCTTCCGGGCTCACAAGCTGGCGGCCAAAGTCATCGATAATAAAGGTACCATTGGAAGCCTTCACATGAAGGGGCGCTTCATAATATTTTGCATGCGCGTTAAAGCTGAGATCCAGCATCTCAAGCGTCAATTCACCACCTGTAATGACGATCGGTCGTTCACACGGAACCCAACGGCCATCGAACTCTTCGCGACGCAAACCACTTTTCGGGAGTTCTTCTGACTCTTTGAGAACAGGGGTATGGATCGCCGGATCAAAAACCTTGATAATCTGGCCATCCACTTCAAAGCAGTAGGGGATATAGATGATATTGGCAAAGATGTCGGCCACCTTTTCGGCAACCGTCGTTTTCCCGTTCCCTGGAGGGCCATATAGAAGGATGCTCTTGCCGGCATTGATACCGGGGCCCAGACGGCGAACGAAATCTTCAGCGATCACGAGCTTTTCAAAACTCTTTTCGATTTTCGATTGCTCGACGCGCTCGTTTGTAATTTTCTGTTGAACAATCCGGTCCTGATAATTTTCCAACGAAACCGGTGCCGGCCCAACATACTGATTCTGCTGAAGCGATTCCAATGCAAACCGGCGCCCAGCTTCCGTCATAACGTAGCGATTTTCAGAAAATGTTGACTGATCGGTTGTCCCCAACGCTTCAAGAAACTTCCTGTCACCGGCTTCCTGTATCAATCGGTTAATCACCGGGACGGGCAACTTGATGGCCGCCGAAAACTCTGATGCGGTTTCAAGGCTGTTCACGTAGATCGCCTTAAACATTATGCGCAGCAAATTCGCCGATTGAATTCCTGTGTCGGAAATAGTTTTGGGCGCTTGCGGTGCTTCATAGATTATTTTGTCGAGCTGATCCTGGCTTAAGACACCAAGCGCAACAAGGTTGTCTCCCAGACGTCCACCATTTTCTTTTTGTCTGTGGGATGCAAGTTCTATATCCGCCGCTGTAACAAGGCCATGAGCCAACAACAGATCACCGATCAGCATTTTCTACTCTCCATTATGGAATATACACCGGGGAAATAGGCTTTAAATTCCCTGCCAAGAGTATCGCGCCTTTTCGTTAACGCTGGGTTAGGAAATAGAGAAATTTTAATACAATCAGCAATTCAACGCCCCGCATCCCGCATTTTTACGGATAAAGGGCCCATAAAAAGCATATTCGATTTCCGCCCGTGACGTGATTGTGTAAACTGCTAAACAACAACAACCCATTTTGCCGATAGGGATTATCATGAGCCGTTATAAAGCCCTTCTTTCTGTCTATTCTCAAGATCGTGTTGGCCTTATCTCACACGTTACAGGACATCTTTTTGACAGGGGGGTCAATCTGGGCGATACGACATTTGCGATTTTGGGAAAAGGTGGTGAATTTACCAGTATCCTTGAAATTCCAAATGACCTGAGCGAACAGGATCTGTCGGATGGTCTTCATTCTGTTACTGGTCTCGAAGATGCCGAGATCGACATAAAACGGTTTAGCATTCGAAATTCGGAAACGCCGCCGAAAGAAATCACCCACCGTATCAAATGTGAAGGAGAAGATCAGCCCGGCTTACTGGCCCGGCTTTCTGAAGTCTTCATCAATTTTGATTCCAACATCGTGCGATTAAAATCTGATCAGATGGAAACCCCAAGCGGGAACCGCTTTATAACCCGCTTTTCTGTTAACATTCCGAAAGAACGCGCTGACAATTGTCTGGCGGCCCTTGGCAATACCGCAGAAGGGCTGGGCCAATCTCTCTCGTTTGAAGCGGTAAAAAGATAAAGGGAGACGCGTCTAAGCCCGCCTCCCAATAAACTTTGAATTTTACGCTGAGCGAACACTCTTAAGGAACAAGGCGACCTGTTCGTTCAGTTCCTGAGATTGTTCTGCCAGACTGTTGGATTGCTCCAGCATATGACCTGCCGAGCTTCCGGTTTCCTGTGATGACCGGGTGACGTTCGAGATATTCGTCGTCACTTCATTGGTTCCAGAAGAGGCCTCACCGGCACTCCGAGTAATTTCGTCAGTCGACGCGGACTGTTCTTCAATCGCCGCAGCGATCGCCGCGGAAATCTCGTCCATCTGACCAATGGTCGTCGAGATATTCTGAATAGCATCAACAGATTGCTGTGTTGCACCCTGAATACCGCTGATCTGGCTTGAAATTTCCTCAGTTGCCCGCGCTGTTTGCGATGCCAGGTTTTTAACCTCGCTTGCAACAACCGCGAAACCTTTACCCGCGTCACCGGCTCTGGCAGCCTCGATGGTTGCGTTCAACGCCAGCAGGTTCGTCTGCTCGGCAATGTCCGTAATCAAGGCGACCACCTCACCAATTTTCTGAGAAGAGTTTACAAGGAACTGAATTTGTTCATGGGTATCTTCCGCCTGCTTTACGGCATCACCAGCAACACGTGTCGACTGGTTCACCTGCTGACTGATTTCGCGAATGGAACTGGACATCTCTTCAGCGGCAGACGCCACAGTTTGCACATTGCTAGAGGCCAGTTCTGCCGCACTCAATGCGCCAGAGGTTTGCAGGTTGCTCTCTTCTACAGTGTTCAACATCTGTTGTGAAGAAGACTGCATATCTTTTGCGGCCTCGGCAACTGTTGAGGCAATGGTCCCAACAGAGGCTTCAAATTCAGACGCCAACTTAAGCAGGTTTTCGCGATTTTCGTTTTCCTGACGCTCTTTTTCCGCGACAGCTTCCATTTCCCGGCGCTGTTTCTCTTCCGCTTCCTGAGCCTCGCGTTCACGCTGTGCAGCTGCGTTTTTCTCAGCTTCGGTCCGCAAGCGTTCTGCCTCAATCGCATTGTCCTTGAAGATAGACATCGCTTTGGCCATTTCACCGATTTCATCTTTTGTATCAGAGGACGGTACTTCCGCATCAAGCTTGCCGTTGGCAAGTTCGTTCATCGCGGTAGTCATTTTCCGAATTGGGTTCGCAATACCATTTCCGATAACGAAGGCCAACGCCAACCCGATCGCGATGGCACCAAGGACACACAATCCGATGATCATATATGTACTTGTAACTGCCGCTTCACTGGCTTGCTGCCGCTCCAGCATTTGATCACGTTCGACCTGCTGGAATTCGTTCATAACCGTGCGGAACTCGCTGAAATATTTTTGTCCACGCGCCTGACCAACAAGGTCGGCCATATCATCCATGGTTTTTGCATCACCAATCCGGGCGCGCAAAGCAATCGTCACATCTGCAACATCTTTTTGCCAACCCGTCATTGTTTTTTCAGCCGCTTCCAGAAGAGAAAGCTGACTGGCGTCCTCTTTCATTCGGCTTTTCAGCTCTGAAACCGCTGCTTTAAACGCAACAGCGCCGTCTTTATATGGTTGCAGGAACCCATCCTGACCCGACAGCAGATACCCCCGCATGCCTGTTTCCATATCAACCGCAGCAAGCAAAGTTGTTTCAATCTTTGTGATCAGTGAGTAGGTTTCAGAAACCTTCTGTTCGTTCACGATCATTGTAACCAGGCCCGCTTCGACTTTTTGTTCAGCCGCCAGTGCATCTGATTTTCTGTAATGTACACGTTCAGTTTCTTTTTGAGAAATAGCCCCCAGCGCATTTTTGAACGCTTCCAGTTTATCCGCAGCTACATTTGCGCCAATAAAACCATTAAGTTGAATCAGGTTTTTCGTGCCATTATCGACGCCTTCTCTCAGGGCAATCGCTGGCTTCACTGCTGTTTCGACCCACTCGTAAATAAATTCGTCAGCTTCAACAACCTTCTTTACATGTTCCGGGTCTTCTTCAACAACAAGTCCAAGCACCTCAAGTTCAGCAAACATGATATCTTCGGCTTGTTGATAATCTTCCTTGAACTTTTCGTTCCCGCCGATCAGATATCCCCGTAATCCGGACTGCATTTGCGTAATGTAGTTCTCGATACGCGAAACAGCGGTCAGTATTGATTGCGTATACTCAACCGCCGCTGCGGCTTCTTTCACAACAGCAAACTGCTGTTTCACAGCGTCTTTCGCTTCAGAAAACTCTGCATTACGTGTGGCTAGCCGGTCCTGCTCAATTTTAATCAGTTCGGAAAGCTGCTTTCTGAATTTTTCGAAATACACCTTCCCTTTGGCTTGGCCAACCAGTTTCGCCATATCGTTCATAGTCGGGGCGTCACCAATTTGACGGCGCAGCTCAATGGTCGGTTCGGTCACATCTTTCTGCCAATTGCGGAGAATTTCTTCCGCTTTTTCAAGACGCGCGAGTTGGTCTGGGTTGCTTGTTTGAAACGCCTTGAGTTCTTCGATTAAAGCATAGGTTTCTGTTTCACCGTTTTTATAAGGAGTGAGGAAGTCTTCCTGACCGGCAAGGAGATACCCGCGCATGCCTGTTTCCATATTCACGGCGGAAGAAACAATCGCGGATGCCTTGGCTTCTGTTGTCCGCGACTCGTCCAAGCGTTTGTTGGTGGAGACCATGGAGTCAATATCCACGACGGCAACTACGCCGACAACCATCAACAAAACAAGCGGTAAACAGATCCCCAGGAGAATCTTACTTTTGGTTTTCAAGTTGGAAAACTTTGCCATTACAGCATTATTTTTACGTTTTTTTTCCGTTGAAAAACCGAGCTTTTTCTTTGCCATGGTTCCCACAATCCTCTTTTTCACCATGTCCAGAAGATACCGTCTGGAAGCATTTTATTTATGGTTCAGCGCAACAACCCACATGCCAAACCCCCTTTTTTGATTTGGAAAAAGAGTGCCTCGAAAAAATTAACATGTACTTAAACATGATAATTTTCTCACGTATTTTAAAATTCTATATTTATTTCAAAGACTTAATTTTTATAAATTTCATAAAATGCCACGCATTGCACTCAATCTTGCTGGCCGTTATGATAATCTGAACAAGAATAACAAAGGGACAGAACCTACCAGGTGGCCCCCTGCCAAGGCTTTTCCAAGCTGTAAACTGGGGCTTGCCGGGAACGTTTCTGCATAAAAAATGACTGAGTTCCAAACACTGAATTATTCAACCGCCAACAGGATTGCCGAGATTACGCTGGATCGACCGCCCCTCAACCTGATCGACGACATCCTCACACACGAATATCTTGCCGCCCTTGACCTTGCCGATGCCGATGAAAATGTGCGTGTCATCATCCTGAAAGGAGAAGGGCGTGGTCTTTCAGGGGGAGTTGATCTCAAATTCCTCGAAAGCTTTGGCCCCACTGAAATGAAGGACTTTCTCAGCCTTTTTTATATCAAAACCGTTGAGCGAGTGCGTGCGCTATCAAAACCCATCATATGCGCCGTTCAGGGATATGCCCGAGAAGGCGCCTGCACACTGGCCTTTGCCTGTGATATGATTATTGCATCAGATGATGCCGATTTCGGGTATCCCGGCGTCCCTAATCTGGCGGCTCCGCCGGGCATGCATGTTTGGCACCTGCAAAAGTTAATTGGCCGCATGAAAGCCGCGGAACTGATCTTGACAGGGGATCCCATGCCTGCCGCTCAAGCCGATCAGCTCGGCTTGATCACGCGGATGGTGCCGAGGGAAGACCTGTATTCCGAGACCCGGGCGCTGGCGGAAAAATTGGCCAAATTATCTCCCATCGGGCTCAAATCCGCTCGCGAACTGATGTATCGGGTAGAAGATATGGCGTTTAAACAGGTTCCGCCAACAGCACTGGACGCAATGGCCGTGGCCTTTGCTTCTGAAGACAGCCGGGAAGCCCGCAAAGCCTATATCGAAAAAAGAGCGCCCGTTTGGAAAGGGCGCTAATCAGCGCCCCTCCGGATATCAACGCGATCAATCGTATCAGGTTGATCGCTTGACAAATTGGGTCAGGATAACAATTTGCTGACCACTCACCCGGCCCTCAATATGCTGGGGGTTATCAGGTACCAACGAGATATTGCGAACGGCGGTACCTCGTTTCGCAGTAAAACCAGCACCTTTTACAGGCAGGTCCTTGATCAGGATCACTGTATCCCCCGCGGAGAGGACTGCACCATTGCTATCTTTGTGAATAACACGCGCGCCCTCGTCCTGATCCATGAGGCCCGCTTTCGCCCAACTAAGTTCCTCTTCTTCCATATACAGCATGTCGAGTAAATCCTGCGCCCAGCTCTCGGCTTTCAGACGATTCAGCAAGCGCCACGCCAGAACCTTCACAGCCCCAATATCACTCCACATGGTTTCGTTCAGGCAATGCCAGTGATGAGGGTTTAGATCGGTTTCATTGGCAGTTTGTGCCCGGCATGTTTCGCAGACAAGAGCGGAGCTCTGTGCGTCGGGAACACCGTCAAGCGAAACATCCAGCACACCAAGCGTGTCGGAGGCACCGCATAATTCGCATTTTGACTGACTTCTTTCAAGGAGATCGGCTTCAAGAGACATCGTTTATTCCGCAGAGTGAATGCAAGAACAGCAGAAAACCGTCCTCACGGATTTATTTTGGAGGACCCTATCAGACGGTTTGAGACAGGGACAGCCGAAACCTGTCCCTGCACCCTATTAATTATTGAGAATTTTGCAGATTAGGCAACGGACGTTACATCGACGTCCGCCCCCGAAATATCACCCGAGCTGAACTCAGCAACGACCGTATATCCATCGGCGCTTTCGTTATCATCATAATACAGACGGCTACCGTCAAAGATCAGCTTCGCTTCACCCGTGTTCTGAGCGCCTGAATAATCAGCATTGGTACCATCGAAAGCCACGCCTCCAATCGTCGAGAGAAAATCGTCCGCAGCATCGAAGCTCCCATTGAAATCAAACTCCAGACCGTCCAGAACCAATCTGTCCACGCCTGCCTGAAAATCCTCGATCACGTCGCTTGGGCCATTGAAGACAGTATTGAAAGCAACATCAACAGCGTCACTCAACGCATCAAAGAAGAAGCGGTCAACACCATCACCACCGCTCATGGTATCCAACCCTGAACCACCGGTTAGCGAGTCATTGTCGCCCCCGCCGTTTAGCACATCATGACCGATACCACCCTTTAGATCATCATTGCCGCTACCGCCGTTCAACGTATCGTCACCCGCGCCGCCCATCATCACATCGAAGCCGTCTGCACCGTTAAACAGATCATCATAATCCGATCCGGTAATCGCCTCGATGGAAGCAAAGAGATCAATGCCGGTTCCGTCATTGACGGTGCCCGCTCCAGAGCCGACATAGTCAACCTGAATGCCCTGATCACTGTCGCTATAATCCAGACGGTCATATCCAGAGCCCCCAAAAACCGTGTCGCTGCCTTCACCGGCAAAAATAACGTCTGAACCAGCACCGCCATCCAGACTGTCATCGCCCCCATTACCGACAAGAACGTTGGCAGAGGAAGACCCGGTAAGCATATCCCCCAGTGCGCCGCCATGGACTTCTTCAATACCACTCAATATATCCGAAAAACCAAAACCGTCGTTCAGGGCGATACCCGTTCCAAGATTGACGTCCACACTCTGAGTTTGTTCCGCACTGTTATAAAGGGCGATATCGTAACCCTCGCCACCCTCTATGGTATCGTTTCCAGCGAAACCGGCGAAGGTTTCAACATAATCACGATCACTACCGGTCAGGCTGTCTGCAAAATCAGAACCAACCGCGCCATTAATCCCGCCAAGCAACGTGTCACTTCCAACATTGGTCGCGCCCAGACTATCATTTGCAAGTCCAATCCCCAGATTGACAAGAACACCGCCATTCGCCAGCCTGTATTCAATTGTCGTGTTGCCGTTTCCTGCAATCAGGTCATTACCGTCATTGGCTTCAATGAAGATCCTGGCGGGTTCCTCATCCCCTGAAGGCGCACTAGCCAGTAATGTATCGTTAAACGCGGAACCAATGACACGTTCGACATTTTGAAGATTATCCGTGCCTGCACTGCCGGAAACCGCAAAATCACCGCTGAAACCAACAGAAATACCGCCACTTGCGCCCGCATAAGACGCCGTGTCCACACCCTCACCGCCATCAATGGCATCGTCACCAAGACCGCCAATCAGCAGATCGTCTCCTGCGTCACCAAACAACAGGTCATTTCCTGCACCGCCAGACAGAGTATCATCCCCAGTTCCGCCTAACAGGAGGTCATCACCATTTTCACCGCTTAGCAAGTCATCGATACCGGCATAACCAACAATCAAATCATTTCCATCGGTACCGCCCACTGTTTTACTGATTGTATAAGAATCATATCCGCCGGGGTTTAGCAGATGCGCAGTTGTAATGCTGCTAGCGCCGAAGAAATCATCAATGGTAAGGCTGGATCCATCTGTCTGATGAAAGACCAGATCTGAGCTGCCGACACGCTCTGCGTTCAGGAAATCTTCTATTTGGACACCATCATTACCATCGGTATCGACAGCGACATGATCACCATCTCCCAATCCGAGGACAAAAAGGTCATCCCCTTGTCCTCCTTCCAGACGGTTTACTCCTTCGCCGCCCATCAGGATGTCATTGGCATCTCCGCCAAGCAGGGTATCATTCCCACTTCCACCGCTCAGGCTATCGTCTCCATCGTCCCCGAAAAGAAGGTCATTCCCAGCACTTCCAAGGATTGTATCGTTCCCGTCGCCGCCCCGGACAATATCGTCACCAGCAAGAGCATCGATCAAATCACCATTGTCTGTTCCCGTTATTGAATCATTCCCCGGTGTCGGCACACCTGAAATACCATCATCCAAAATGGTCGTTACGCTGTCCGCCACAGCAGAGGTTACCGAAACTCCCGTTCCATTGATGTTACTGATTGTCAGGTTAAAGGTCTCATTGGGCTCAATGGCATCTTCACCCGCCAGCAAGAGATCAAAATCGATGTTTAGCGCGCCGCCCGTAAACGCTGCGGTATCGGATACGGTAACAGTAACGCTGTTACCATTCCCAGAGAAGGAGACGCCATCCGGCAGATCGTTTAACGCCTCTGCAAGTGTTTCCGATAGATCGGACGCATCCGCGGATCCAAAATCAACGGCCAGATCAAATTGCACTGAAGAGCCGACAGGCAATGACGCAAGCCCGACAGCCAAACCGGCAAGCACAATCGTATAGCTGGCGGCCTGCCCTTCCAGTTTAGACTGGCTGTTCGAGGCAAAGGACAGGGAGAGTTCATCCTGATCCTCGATAGTGGTTATAACAGAGGTATTTGCTCCCAGAACGGCAACACCACCATCTGAAATACCCGGATTCTCAAGCCCAAGCGAGAATGGCTCGGAGGCTTCAACACTATCGCCGCTGGTAAGCGCCAGAGAGAAATCCAGTTGGGAAACACTGCTGTCAAAGGTAACCGTGTTTCCAACAACAGTAACCCCGTCAACCAGCGCTGCGGCTGTCGCCAACGCCGCAAGAAGGTCACCGTAATCCTGCGTATCCGTATCGATATCCGTAAGTGTCACATCAACCGAAACGGTCTCTTCCGGGGGCATCGTTCCGCTGTATGTCAGGGAGTAATTTGCAAAACTTCCTTCGGATACGATCTCCTGATCCGTTGTCAGGGAGAAGGTGATAAAGGCAGGGTCAATATTTGTAACCGATGTCTGTATTCCATCATTATCGGTGTCAACTTCAGTGGCGACGCCCGTCTCTGAGGCGCTACCAGTCAGGCTGACAGAAAAACTTTCCGTTCCCTCTACAAGACCATCAACAAGGGTGTCTACCGTAAAATCAAGAGAGTTCACCGTGTGATCAAAAGTAAGGGTCGTCCCGTCCAGCGTCACACCTGAGGTCGCAGAGACGGCTGCGTTCAAGGCAGCGACCAAAGGCCCCAGATCCGACGCCTCTGTGCTGATATGATCAAGGGATACAGTGACACTGGCTGTCTCTCCCGCGGCCAGCGTGCCCGCATAACCAACGGTATAGGTAGCACCGTTACCTTCAACAACCACGTCCGAGCCGGTCAAACCGAAGACGATCCCGTCGGCCGCTGCATCAGAAATATTGGTTGTAACATTCCCGGTATTAATGGAGCCTGTCGCGACACCATCTACTTGGGAATTAAAGATAACCAACGAATAGTCTTCAGTGCCTTCAGCAAGGCCATCGACCGCAAGCGGGATGTCAAAACTAAAGGATTGAGGCGCGTTGCTTGAAAATGTCAGACGGTTCCCAACAACCGTCACGCCCGCCACTACATCCGCAGCAGCAGACAATTGATCATTCAGGGCTGCCGCAAGATCATCGCTCCCGGCGGACCCCGTCACTATAGCAACATCAATAGAGGCTTCACTTCCTGTTCCCAGAGTGACACCTGAAAAAGAAACTGTATAGGTTGCAGACTGGCCTTCGCCAACTATGTTGGACGTTTGTTCTAACGACCATGCAATATTTGCTGCACTCTGATCTGAAATTTCCGTGGTCACATCGGAATTCTTAATGGCCGAAAAAACACCCATTCCGGCGGGGCCGGATCCCCCAGGATTGCTCAAAACAACGTTATATTGTTCCGCTGTTTCAATCGGCAGATCCACTGGGATTGGCAACTCAAACGTCAAGGATGTTTCGGATCCGAAACCACCTTCAAACGTGAGCTGTCCCGCCCCGTTGAAGCTTATTCCTGCAGCCGCGTCGGCCGCTGATTGCAGGGCAGTCATGAGGTTTCCGTAGTCAGAAGATGATGTCTCTAAATCGGTGATTGAAACCTGAACTGTCGCCGATTGACCCGCAACAAGCGGAACACCGCCCAATGAAACTGTATAACTTGCAAGCCCTCCCTCATTAACAGCGGCATCTCCGCTCAGATCAAAGGTAACCAATGAAAAAGCATCATCATCAAAAGACACTTTTTCAATATCAACCAGAGTATCCGACTCCCCCGTATTCAGGTTCTCTAGTCTAAAACCGGTCTCTGTGGCGACCAGGCTGAAGTCACTGCTGCTACCGTCAAAGGCCGCAACATCCTGACCCGCGCCGCCAAAAAGCAGGTCATCACCAAATCCGCCAACCAGAGAATCCTGTCCTTCACCACCAAACAGCTGATCATCGCCGCCGCCGCCATAAAGGGTGTCATCCCCTTCTTGACCGTAAAGTGTATCCAGATCACCGGTTGTCGGGTCATCATCAATAATGCGATCGCCATAGATTTCATCGTTACCGGCGCCGCCATACAGCAAGTCCACACTGCCTTCACCGCCGGCGACAATATCATCTCCGTTGCCGCCATCGACGGTGTCATCACCGCCATCCCCGCTGACAAAATCATCACCGTCGCCGCCACTGACAAAGTCATCGCCCCCTGCGCCGGAAAGCGTATCATTGCCTCCAAACCCAAAAATGAAATCATTGGAAGGCCCGCCGATGAAGGTATCGTCGCCATCAGTGCCTGAGAAATCAAAATTGGATGGGTTGGTTACACCTGGCAAGCCATCATTATCAGGGTCGAAAGGATTAAAACCTGCGCCGCCGCCAATGCCGTTCGGATTTGGGATAAGGCCAATATCTTCTCCGGCAATTTCAGTGATATCCAAATTAGGATCTGCCTGATTAAGGCCCTGATTTGGGTCCCCCTCAACCACTTTGATAAAGTCTTCCAGATCCCCTCTATCGCCATCACCAGGTTCATCTGAAGGCTGGTTCCCGCCGCCTTCTGGACTTACATCCAGTCCTTCGCCATCTTCTTCCCGACCGTCGCGGATATTGATGGTAATATTCTGCGCATCCAGAATACGCTCGTACCGTGCCTGAATAGCGGCAATCGCCAGCTGCTCGACAGGGGAAAGGCCCAAGGATCCGATCAGGGCAAACTGGCCGGGATCCAGAATAAGCTGTTGCCCGTTACCGCCGGTGAAAACGGCACCATCCAGCACGGACACCGTTGCAGTACCATCCGGTGCGATATCGACGACAAATTCCGTTCCGCGAATACCAATTGATCCGTAAGGGACCTTGATTTCAACGTCATCATAATCGTTCTTGGCAATTTTTCCGGACACAAACGAAATTGCGCCTTTAAGGAAAGAAAGCCCAATGGCACCGTCATTGGATGAATTATCAAAAACAAACTCATCAATGGTCATCCTGGAGGACTCGCCTATCCCCAGAACAGAACCGTCTTTCATCAAGACGCCCAAGACGGCATCACTACCTGTCTCGATAATATCATTTTGGTAAATGTCGCTGCCGGGCTGAAGTGTTTCACTTGTTCCGTCTGCATGCTGAACTGTCGCCTGCCCTTCCAGACTTTCAATCGTCCCGACAGGATCCCCTAAATCGGTCCCGCTGGTTGTAGATTGCGCGACCTGACCGGGGCCTGCTAGGCGGGCAACAAAGTCGCCACGGACCATTGCACCATTTTCGTTGACCAAAGGAAGGTAGGGAGTATCAGAAAAATACCCATCAATAACCAACTCACGGCCGAGCGCATCCTCAAGCTTCAAATCCTGACCGTCGCGTGAATAAGCGGCATCCAGAATGAATGAACCCATGGGAACAGTATGCGCCGCCTCTATTCCGCGCTCAGCTCCTAATCCCAATCCTAGCGGATTAACTGGATCAGACGTTCCAACGTCAGTCGTTCCAACTTCAGTTCGATCAATAGCCATAATACCCCCTTGGCAGGAAAACCCACCGGAAAATAACGAAACCAAATTTGACTATTCGCAGCCCCCCGGAACGAAAAGACAAATTATCAAAACACGTCTTACTTGCCGTCAAACATCAAAACTGAAAATTACAGTTCCAGGTTCTCCGGGCTCAACTCACCAATGGCGAGCAATACTCGATACACAGCCGCTCGCGCTTCATAGGTTGCACCAACCTGAGCAATTCGAGCGTTATAAAATTCGTTCTCTGCATCCAGCACGTTCAATGCAGTTTCCTTGCCGCCATCCCTGAGGCGTTGGCGAGCAACAAATACTTCCGCGGCAATATTCACCGCGTTCTTCAGAAGGTTTTCCCGTTCCCGGGCTGTCTCCAATGCATCCCACGCGATCCGAACTTCTTCTTCGACTTTCTGCTTTGCAAATTGCAAAGAGGCCAGTGAGCCGCTGTGCCGGGCCGCCGCCTGACCAACACGAGCGTCCGTCAGAAAGCCTGAAAAAATTTCCCAGTTCAGTTCCAGCCCCGTAAAGAAGCTTTTCTCTGTTCCTTTTGTACCATCCACATCCCGTTCCCAGTCATAGCGGGCGACCGCATCAATTGATGGATAATAATCAGACGAAGCCTGTATTTTCTGGTATTCCGTATTCTCAACCTGAAGCTTCACGCTCTGGATCTGCAAATTCGTTTCCACCGCCCGAAGCAAACCGTCATCCAGCGTTGTTGGCATTTTCTCAAGCGGCGGAACCGCATCAAAGACACCGACATTGTTTGCAGGTTTACCAAACACCTGCAGATAACGAGATTTCGCCTCTTTCAACAGCCCCTGAAAAGCAACCCGGCGTTCGATCGCCCGTTGCAAGCGGGATTTGGCCTGCAGCACATCCACTTCAATTCCGGCGCCGCGTTGCACCCGTTCATCTTCAAGCCGCAATTGCTTTTTCAGCGTGTCTTCATTATCCCGCGCAAGCAAATCGAGGAACTGGAAACGCTCAACATTGAGATACGCAACAACTCCTTCATAAATCAGCTGCTGGGTCACAAATGACAACTCAACATCGGCAATGTTCTTTTGTGTTTCAGCAGAACTTATATCCGCTGTTGTCCTTTGCCCCTGAAACAGGTTTTGACGAACTGAAATACCCGCCTTGTAGCGGTCAGTATCATAGCGGCCATCCAATGACCGATTATCAGTCGTCTCCCAACCGGCATCGCCGTTGATTGAAACTTTGGGTAAAAAACCTGAATACGCTGCGTCAATTCCCTTTTCAGCCGAAACAATATTTTGCTTCCCCGCTGCAAGCTTCGGGTGATTTTCCAATAAATACTTCAGGTCTTCCTGCAAACTATCAGCGGTGGCAACCGATCCAGAAAACAAAGCCGTGCTTAACACTGCGACGCCCACCCCAATCCGAATAATATTCTTACACCCCGTAATCCGAAACTGCATAGTCTTCCCCAAAAGCACAAAAAATCTTGTATTCAGTTTGTTATTATTCCAAATTTTCGAACACTTTTAACTAATATTTAAGAAATATCCAAAAATACGGCACCTGTCTATCACACTTATTGCGGTTATTTTGTTTGCGAAATGTAAATACCCGTCCAGCTGTCATCGGGGGGGGTCTTTTTGAATTCCCGTATTCGGGCGACATACAGCCCAAAGAATTTATTCAACTCGGGGTAAATCGTCTGACATTCAACAGCCTTCTTTTCGGCTTCGTCCCACGCCCTTGCCCGGTAAAGAGCAAGCATTTCTTCATTCAGCACCTTCAATCGCTCGACACGACTGCCTAAAAATGCATCATGATGAGCGAGGCTTCCGAAAATCCTGACGGCACGGTCTTTTCCCTTCACCGCGATAACATCCAGCTCCAATAACGCCTGCTGGTCCACTTCCTCATAGGTCTCTTCGCCGACAATAATATCCATTCCATATTGCTTGCATTGCCCTTCGAGGCGGGATGCCAAATTCACTGCATCGCCTAGAACAGAATAGTCAAAACGCTGGTCCGATCCCATATTGCCAACCACGCACGGCCCGGTATTCAAACCGATACCCACCCTAATCTCGGTAAACGTCCCACCTTCTTCCTCGACCCTTAAACGACTGGTTCTATTAACTTCTTTAAGGCGACGCTGCATTTCCGTAGCGGCATTCAGGGCATTACGGGCATGCGCCTCATCTTCCAGCGGTGCATTCCAGAACGCCATAATACAATCGCCCATATATTTATCGATCGTTCCGCCATGTTGCAAAATCACATCCGTCATGGGGGTCAGAAACTGATTTATCAGGTCGGTCAAACCGACAGGGTCATCAGAAAATTTTTCGGATATTGCCGTAAAGCCTCGGATGTCACAGAAAAGAAACGTCATCCTGCGCACCTCTCCTCCGAGATGGAGACTATCGGGAGAATCCGTGAGTTTATTAACCATTTCCGGGGAAAGATAATGAGAAAAGGCGCTTCTGATCTGACTGCGCTGTTGTTCGGCGGACCGGAAGCCCGAATAGACTAGCGCGATATACATAAAAGTAACGGCGCCCATCAGGAAGGTTACGTCCATCAAAATCGACATTTCAATATACAAATAGGCCGAACATAAAACGGCCAGACCAACTGCAAAAAGAACAGAAAAAAATGTCGTTCTGGCTCCGAAACGAGGAACAAATACAATTAATAGGAGCCCAAACACAAGAATCACCAGCCATTCGACTGCTCGCATGAGGTCTCCCCGATACAGAAAATCACCTTCAAAAACCGTTTTCAGCATTTGGGCGTGAACTTCAACACCGGGCACCACAGAATTCACCGGAGTCGATCGCAAATCTTTGAGCCCTGTTGCACTGGTGCCGACCAAAACGAGCTTTCCCGCTATCTCGGCGGAACCAATCCTACCTTGTAAAATATCAACCGCAGGGAAGTAGTTTGCGTCATCAAATTTGGAATATCGGATCCACATGCGCCCATACCCATCCGTTGGGATAAGCGAGCGGGCAATAACGACCCCTTCGACACCAGCCGGATTGGACTTAACCAGAATATTGCGGCCGGTTGCAACACGCAGCATCTCCAAACCAAGGATAGGAATGAGCTTGTCACCCACCCTGTTCAAAAGCGGAATGCGCCGGATAATACCGTCAAAATCACTATCGAGTGAGAAGTTGGAGTAGCCAGCCGCGGCAGCCTCCAACACATCTACATTCCCCACATAATGCGCCGCGGGCTTTACGAATTTCTTTGGATTTACCCCCATAAAATTAACACTGGGCATTCGCTCCAGGGTTTCCGTTTGAAGGACTGAGGGATCATTGCTGATAAATCCGCCAAGCACCACACGACTATTCGCGATTGCCGCCGCAAAATTCTCATCGCTCCCCTTCATTTCAGAGAGTCTTTTCCGCGTTTGCGCATCCAACCCCTTCAATTGATTTGCCAGAACAGGCGGCGACAAACGATCTGGTTCAGGAAACACAATATCAAAGCCGATCACAACGGCACCCGCCTCGGTCAGCTTGGTAATCAGATCCGCAAGAACATCTCTCGACCACGGCCACTGGCCCAGCGCACCAATACTTTTCTCATCAATATCAACCACAACAACAGGAGATACCGTCTTTTCTATCCGCGGGGCGATCCGTTGGTAAATGTCAAAGGACCGGTTGCGAATACCTTCAATAAAGGGGGTGTTCAGATATTGCAGATACAGAATTGAAAGCAGAATGGCCCAGGCAAACTTCTTCCCGAGAGAGCCGGCGAAAACATCATAAAGACCATAAAAAAAGCGCACGAAGATATTTCTGTTTTTTGCACCCCTTTTATCCGACATTCTAGCGTTCCCTAAAACTTTCGTGGCGCATCTTCAGAACAGGCTGCAGCAGATATTGCATTACCGATTTTGACCCGGTATGGACATCCACCATGGCTTGCATGCCCGGCGTTACAAGGAGCTGATCAACCTTGTCTGCATTCCCTGTCTCTGTTTCCACAATAACCTTGAAAAATGTTTCCCCATCCGATGTTGTTGTGGAATCCGCCGCAATGTTTGAAACACGCCCTGACAATCCCCCATATGTAAAGAAATCATAAGCGGTCAGTTTCACGGTAACCTGCTGGCCAACCTCGATAAACGCACGATCGGCCGGGTTCAGTTTTGCCTCAACAACAAGAATATCGGAAGACGGGACAATATCCATGATCGCATCCCCCGGCCGGACAATCCCGCCAAGTGTGTTGATCCTCAGGTTTTTAACAATCCCATCAATGGGACTGCGAACAGTTGTGCGTGTCACCTGTTCACCCGCTGTTACCAACAGCTCTCGCAAACGGGCAATTTCAATTTCTGTTTTACTCAATTGCTCTTGGGCATCCCGGATAAAATTCAGCTTTTCTTCCTGTACTTTTTCCAAAAATTCAGAGGCCGCCGCTTTCGCACGGGGTATGGAAGGACCCAGTATCTTGAGCTCCCCTTCCAGCCGGGTCAGCGCTATTTCCAATTCAAGATGCTCAATTTTTGGGGTTAAATTGGCCGACAGCAATTCTTTGGACATGGAAAACTTCCGCCGGGCCACTTCCAGATCAGCCTGAATTGCTTTTTTCTTGATCTGTAATTGATCCACATCCAGCTTTTTTTGCTGGGCCTTGTCCTCTAGAATTTTGAGCTTTGAGCTGTGTTGGGCAAGCCGGGTTCGGTGGATATTTTTCTCCGCCTCCAGCACGGCTTTTACAACTTCGTCCGTTGTCTTTGGGTAATTGGGCGCACTATTTTCGCTTTCCGCAATCAAGCGAGCCCGCTTGATCAACAAGCCCTGCAACTGGGCGTTCAGGGCTTTTTCATTGATTGCATTGATGGCCAGATCCAAATGCATCAGCGGATCCCCCTCCTGAACCAGCTGCCCTTCCTTGACGAAAATACTTTCGACAATGCCGCCTTCCAGATGCTGAATAACCTTCACTTGGTCTCTTGGTACAACCTCACCCGGCAGGACAGCAACCTCTTCAAAAATGGCATATTGTGTCCAGATGACGAACGCCGTGATCATTCCGATCGCCAGCAGTCCAGCCCACCGCCAAGCGGAAAGAGGATATTTACGTTCCAGTTCAGCGTAATTGCTCATGCGCCCCAGGCCTCGCTCTTACCGCCTATTTTCGGGTCTTTTCCATTGCTGTCGCCATTTGCCGTCATTTGTCGGGATTTTTGGTCGATCGCTTTCAACACATCATCTCGAGGTCCACTCAAAATAATGCGTTTGCGGTCCACCAGATGGAGAAAATCAGTTGCCCCCAATAAAATCGGTGAATGCGAAATGACGATAATTGTCGCCTCTTCGGATAAGGTCTTCAACAGGTCGCGAAAGGCGTTTTCAGCCTGTCTGTCAAGGCTCGCAGTCGGTTCATCAAACAAAAGAACGGCTGGCTTTCCAACCAGAACCCGCGCTATCGACAAACGCTGTCGGATACCACCGGACAGGGCGGAGCCCGCCTCGCCGACATCTGTCCCATACCCATCTGGAAAGTTGGAAATCATCTGATGGATGCCGACCTTTGAACAGGCTTCGATAATGTCAGCATCAGAAATGTCATCCCGTAATCCGGCTATATTTTCCCGAATACTGCCTTGCAGCATAACCGTTTCCTGCGGAACATACCCAATCCACTGAGCAAGCTGCGACCGTGTAAACTGGCTGATATCTGCCCCATCCAGCAAAACCCGCCCGTCTTCTGGCATGTAAAGTCCTTTTAACAGCTTGGCCAGCGTACTTTTACCCCCCCCATTGGGACCCATGAGCATATGAACGGCATTTGGTTTAAAGTCCACAGACAGGTTTTCCAGAACAGGCTCTCCGTCTGAGGCATATTTAAACGTAATATTCTCCGCCTTCATATACCCTGTTGGCTGATCGGGGAAAATGGTTTCCACTTCTCTTTCCGTTGGCATTTTCATGACCTCGGTCAAGCGGGTCATGGATTGGCGAAAAGAGGCAAAGTTTTTCCAGGCGCCCACCAACTGACTGAACGGACTGATCACCCGATTTGACAGCATATTGGCCGCGATCAAGGCGCCGATGCTCAGTTCCTGATTAATAATGGCCAAAGCGCCAAAACTGGTGATAACGACAGTTGTTGAAAGGGTCAGAACCGTTCCCGCATTGATAAAACCGTCCTGACGAACACCGCGCTTTAAAGACTGTTCAACCGTATCTGCAAACACGGCTTCTGACATTTTCGCCAGCCCACGGTCCAGCGATAACGCCTTCACCGTCCCCCGGCTGCCGATCATATCGCCAATGATAGAGTCCCGACTGCGCCGACTGTTCTTCTCAGCATCGCTGGCTTTGGCGACCATCTTCCCGGAGATAGCCGCCAGCAAGATAAAAATTGGAATGAAAGACAGGAAGACCCAGGCGATCGGTTTCGCAATTATAAAAATCAGAATAATGAATAAAATGGCAAAGGGTAAATCCACCAGCAGCAGGAAAGGCGGACCCGCGACAGTATTTCGCACCGTGTCCGTATCGCGGAAAAGTCCTAACCAGTAACTGGTAGACCGATTTTCCAGATGACGCAAGGGCAACGCCCATATCTTTTTCATCAATAAGTCGGAAAGGCCCATATCCAATCGCAGCGCGACACGCTGGATAAGCCTGCTTCTTATCTGGCGCAGTAGAAAATCAAAAAGAAGGGCCAGCGCAACACCGCCCACGAGCCCCTGTAGGGTTGCGATATTTCCAAAAGCAACGACCCGGTTATACACTTGCAGAACAAACAGCGGAATAACCAGCGCCAGTATGTTGACGAAAAAAGAGTAGAAAATAAGCTCAATAAGCTGTGGCCGGATCGTCTGACGTATTGCCGCAAACCATCGGGTACCTCCAACCATTTCCACCCCTTTCAGCCAGACTATAGAACATTCAAGCCTAGTTAATCATATCGACAGACCATTGAACAATTTTGGTTTCTTAAGCGGTCTGCAATTCCCAATTATAGGTTAACTAACATTATTGACGCCAAATCAGCAAACATTACAAAACACTTTAGAATATATATACTACTCATATAAGAGAACTGTGGCAAACAGGAGGGTCTTGGCGAGATCTGGCTCCCACTCTTTCCGGGATAAGCTTTGCCTTATTTAAGAAGAACGAACAGGACATAAATGCGGTATCTGGGTCTGATCATAATCCTTTTTGTTGTCTCTGGCTGTTCTACTTCTCAAGAACCACAGCCATTTGATCCAACCCGCCCCAAGGCCCACCACATCCAAGGCGGCTTTCGTAATCTTTATCTGGATGACACCCAAAAAGCGGGTTTTTTTGACTTTTTGTTCAAAGTTCGTTTGCAAAGCGACTGGCCTGATGAAAACGCGTTGGCAAAGATGCCGCCGACACCCCGTGTTTCCGCCGATATTGCATCGATCACCTCTCCACCCAACAAGGATTTACAAGTCACCTGGATCGGCCATTCGACATTGTTAATACAATTTGACGGGATCAACATCCTAACCGACCCCATGTTTTCTGAACGCGCTTCCCCATTTTCCTTTGCCGGTCCAAAACGGTATACCGCACCGGCCTTATCCATTGATCAGCTGCCTGACATTGATGCCGTGATTATCAGCCACAATCACTACGATCATATGGACCTTGCGACCATCCAAGCCATTGGGAATACGACGAAATGGCTGGTTCCTTTGGGAAATGCCCGCCTTTTGCAAGAGGTTGGAATAACCAATGTGATTGAATTGGACTGGTGGGAGAAAATCGATTTTAAAGGAATGGTCCTGACCCTCACCCCAACACAGCATTGGTCTGCCCGGGGACTGTTTGATCGATTTGCAACCCTTTGGGGGTCCTGGGCGGTTCAATTCCCTGCCCGAAATATAAGTTTCTGGTTTGGCGGTGACACTGGTTATAATGACATCCAGTTCAAGCAAATTGGTGAAAAACTGGGGCCATTTGATCTGTCGTTCATTCCCATTGGTGCATATGCTCCCAGATGGTTCATGAAAGGATCCCATGTAGATCCAGAGGAAGCTGTCCTAATCCATCAGGACATAAAGTCCGAGCAATCGATCGGAATTCATTGGGGAACTTTTGTCCTGACAAGTGAGCCGGTGGAAGAACCCCCAATCGCGCTCAAGAAGGCGCTTGAAAAGGCGGGCCTTCCAGAAAATAGTTTTCTCGCACTGCCCATTGGCGAAACTTACCAGAAACCCGAAGAAAACACCATATTTGCGGGTGAAGAAGGTTTGTTCAATCAGAATTAGCGGTTTAATCGGCGGGTATGGACATACCGCGAAGAACAACAACCAAACAGGGTTCCACTCATCGCAAAATGGGGGGTTCAAGTTCTTTTATAGACCTCGTCTCGTCTCTATTGACCACGTGAAGACGGCTATTATCGGCCCTGTAGGCGCGATTTTTTGCTCAGGTTGGCTTTGCGACAAATTTCCCGTTGTCGACAAAATTGTGGTTTAAATTGATCCTGGGTAAGACTGTCTGTCGGTGATTTCTTCGGTTGAAATTTATAAGCTCTGGCGCGTGTGGCTCGTTGCTCACAGACGTTAAAAGGTAAAACCATCACAAATTCAATATTGTAGAGACAAAATAATCTTCTTTACAATTAGGACCATAATATCTTTTTATTGGGGCAAGTAATACGTACACAAAGTAAGTTTGTTCGACGATCCCTCGCTAACGGGAGAAGGGAATTTTTATGAAATCAATGAAAAAAATTGTGACAGGGTTGGCTGTAGCCGCCACGATGGTGGCAGGCACCATGTCATTCGCCTCTGCGCAAGACCTTAAGTTCTTTACCATTGGTACAGGCGGTACAGCCTATACTTATTATCCAGTTGGCGGCGTGATTGCCAACGCCATCTCAAAGCCTCCCGGGTCCCGGGAATGTGGTCAGGGTGGCAGCTGTGGCGTTGACGGTCTTATCGCTTCCGCCGTGTCATCACGCGGATCAGTCGATAACGTAAATGCCATTATTTCCGGCCTGCGCGATTCTGGTTTTTCACAGTCCGACGTTGCCTATTGGGCTTATACCGGAACCGGAACAATGGAAGGGAAGGCACCTGCCAAGGACCTTCGCACCATTGCAGCCCTGTTTGAAGAGCATATCCATTTGGTTGCCCTTGAAAAAAGCGGCATCAACTCTGTTGCTGACCTCAAAGGCAAAGTGGTTTCCCTCGACGAGCCGGGCTCTGGAACCTATGTGGATGCAAAACTCATCCTAGAAGCAAATGGTTTGACGACAAAAGATGTGACCGCAGAAGCCTTGAAAGGCAATGCCGCATCCGAAGCATTGCGGAACGGTAAAATTGATGCCTTTTTCGTGGTTGCAGGATATCCAGCCGGTTCCCTGGTTGAGCTTGCTTCCGCAGAGGACATCAAACTGGTACCGATCGACGGGGAGGCTGCTAAATCTTTGACCGACAAATACGGTTTCTTTTCCCAAAGTGAGATCCCTGCAGGAACTTACGAAGGCGTTAATGGCACACCGACGGTCGCCGTGGGTGCCCAGTGGTATACAAATGCCAAACAGGACGAGACCCTGATTTACAACATCACAAAAGCTTTGTGGAACAAAGAATCCCGCAAGCTGCTTGATGTGGGTCACGCCAAAGGCAAAACCATCACAACGGATACCGCCCTTGCGGGTATCGGTGTTCCGCTGCACCCGGGTGCAGAGAAATTCTACAAAGAAGCCGGGCTGATCAAGTAAGCTCTCACGTCTTCAGGATCCCAGATGCCACTGCGTCTGGGATCTTTTTTTATTGCTGTTTTTTGGGGAAGAAAGCATGACTGAACAGGGCGGGAGCACGGGGACACCCAGTGCTGAAGAACTAAGGGAAATAGAAAGACGCTATGACCCTGAAACAGCCTTCCGGTTTTCTGGAAAGAAGATGGCACTCTTCATTTCAACCGTTCTGGTTGCAATGTCAATTTACCATTTCTACGCCTCAGGATTTGGCCTTATCCGCGAACTCTTGCACCGCGGAATCCATTTATCCTTCGTTCTGGGACTGGTTTTCTTCCTCTATTCATTTTTCAAAGCCAAAGACGGATATGTACCTGCACCGCGCTGGTATCGTCCCGGAGGTATTCATCTTATTGATATTTCCTTGGGCTTTCTGGCCGTCGGGGCCGCAATTTATCTGCCGTTACTGCCGCCCGAAGTCGTCTCGGAACGGGTCGGCAACCCATCGACATCAGACGTCTTTATGGGAACAGCACTTCTGCTAATAACGCTGGAGGCAACCCGCCGGTCAGTAGGGCCAACCCTACCCATCATTGCCAGTATTTTTATCCTGTTTGCCTTATTTGGACCCTACGCACCGGGTGCACTAAAACATGGCGGGACAAGCTGGATGGGCTTGATAAATCATATTTACATGACCAATCAGGGTATTTACGGCATCGCAATCGGGGTCATGGCACAATATGTCTTTCTGTTTATTCTCTTTGGTGTTTTAGCCACTCGCATTGGCCTCGGTCAGCTTTTTATTGATCTGGCGATGATTATCGCGGGTCGGTTTTCAGGGGGCCCGGCCAAAGTTGCTATTTTTGCCTCTGCCTTTATGGGCAGCATATCGGGATCGTCCATTGCGAATACAGTGACAACCGGTGCGCTTACCATCCCCGCAATGAAGCGCGTGGGATATCCTGCCCGGTTTGCTGCCGCCGTTGAAGCTACAGCCTCGACCGGAGGGCAGATCACACCCCCCATCATGGGGGCTGCCGCTTTCATTATGGTTGAATATCTCGAAATTCCGCTCCGGGATATTCTGGCAGCCGCACTGTTTCCCGCCCTCCTGCACTATTTTGGCATCTTCATCATGGTGCATCTGGAAGCGAAAAAACTGGGCTTACGGGGCCTGACATCCGCAGAGCTACCCAAACTGTTCCTTGTTCTGAAAGAACACTGGCTGGCCATCACACCGCTTATTATTCTGGTGTATTTCATTCTAGCGGGCCGAACACCCGATTTTGCCGCCGTTTATGGGATTATTGCCTGCGTGGTCGTTGGGTTTTTAAAACCGTCCCATCGCCTGACTTTTATCGATCTTTGGGAAGGGCTTGGTGCCGGTGCCAGAAATACCATCGCGGTCGGGGCCGCGGCCGCCTGTGTTGGGATTATTGTGGGTGTCGTCACCTTGACGGGCGTTGGTTTCCGGTTGGGATTTGTCGTGGTTCAAACTGCTACCGACATCGGCGCCCTCTTTGGGACGACCTGGCCGTTCAGTTTCTTTGAAGTCCCTCAATGGGCACTGTTCTTCTCGCTGATCCTTGTCGCCATTGCCTGTATCTTTATGGGCGCAGGTATACCGACAACCGCCACCTATATCATTCTGGTGGCCGTGGCGGGCCCTGCCCTTACACAGCTTCAGGTTCAGCCACTGGTCGCTCATTTCTTTGTGTTTTATTATGGTGTGCTGGCCGACATTACGCCCCCGGTCGCGCTTGCCGCCTATGCGGCTTCCGGGATTGCCGGATCCAACCCGTTTGCAACCGGCAACACAGCCTTCCGTTTAGGGATCGCAAAAGCGATGGTGCCTTTTGTTTTTGTCTACTCCCCGGCCCTGCTCTTGATCACCGATGATTTCACCTGGTCCGCCTTCGTCATTACACTAACCGGTGTGATGGCAGGGATCAGCCTGCTGGGCGTCTCTTTCTCCGGCTATCTGTTTGCTCCTCTCTCTCAATGGGAACGGTGGTATATTGGCATCGTGTCATTGCTGTTTATCGCACCGGGTATGATCACGATGGGCGTGGGTGCGCTGCTGGCTTCTCCGATCATCATTCGGCAGATCATTCTAGCGCGCGACAAAAAAGCCCTCGCTCCACCGGGATAATACAAAAAAGCCCCGTTTGGTGCATTGATCAAACGGGGCTTTCTTATCTGTTTGCGCTGTCTTTTACGGATTCAACAATTCCGATACATCAATAAGATATTGCTGGCGAATATTCTCATGAACTGAATCGATACTAACCGTACGGTTGTCTGGACTCCATCTTGGATGCAAATCGCAACGATTTTCTTTCCCAAGAGAGGGATCCGTGTAAAAACGGCCAATATTAAATCGACGATCATTTTCTACGTCATACAGAAACAGGTACCGTTCGTGGGTCTTGTCATCTGGGTAAGTATCCGACAAAATCCATCGACCATTGGCTGAATAAGTCATATGCCCGTTTTCGATCAGGCACTCTTTTCCAATGACCTTGGCGTCCCCCGTTTGATCATCGTATAAATGATAGTGTATGGCCCCCTTATGCGGCCCCCAGACAATGATAGACTGATTGTCTTTCCAAATTGGATGGGAAATCTGAAATTCCGATTTTTCGTAATCAAAGGTTCCCAACGCATCCGGGTCAAAATCATCCATCAGTTGGGGAATAGGGTGATCAGTACATTCTAACAGTCTTAAATCCGAGCCGTCAGCGTTAGCGGTGAACAGTCTGTGCAGGAAACAAAACTCGTCCTCGACTCGCTCTGTCCAGCGATGAATAAATAGAAACCGTGAAGAATCCGGGCATATCTCAAGATGGGTAACCCAGTGAATGGCCTTGTCCATGGAGGGGACAGGCTGAAAGTTGCGAACCTGATCCAATGTCAAAACAAGCTCATATTCGCCGGTTTTGATGTTCATGTTATAAATACCGTCATCCGCCGGTGCCAGGTCGAGAACCGGCTCCTGATAAGTGGCGTTATAACCGATTGTTTTATGAGTGACCTGAAAACGCGAGTAATCCACACATAGCGCAAATTCACCATTTGGCGCCACCACATAAACCGGAAGCGGAAGTGTCCGTTGTTCTGCAGTATTCACGTCATAAACCGTGGAACAGAAATCAGCGTAGACTTTACCTTCACCTTTTAATGCACGTGTATTATAGATAATCTGACGATTTTCTCCACCGCCCAACCACTGTAGCTGACACCCCATTTGCCAGTTCCACGTGGTGGTCGTCCCGATTGAGTGGAATTTATCGCCAGCTTGCAAATCAAAAAAACCCACTTCAGCAACTTCTTTTCCGGTCAAATCCTCGGTCATTTTTTGGACACGGTTTGACAGGAAGTATCGTCCGGACTGATCGATAACACTCTTATTATAATACCCGAAGAAATGGTGCTTATCCCCACTTCCAACCCGGCGAATAGGGCAAAACTGATCCATACCAAGAGCCGATGTCATCTTAAGTCCTTTTGTCTTTGTTCAAACTGGTAAAAGCGGGGCCACCGGATGGGTCGCCCCGTTAGAAAGAGGGGTTAGTCAGTGAAACGAATGGTACCTTTTGCCAGCGGGTTAAAATTTTCGTCCGTGGCTAACAATTGGTATTCACCATTACTCACCAGCTTTTTCTTCACAAAACGTCCATACGACCAAATCGTTTTCCAATTCCCCTTGCTGTCAGATTTAGGGGCTGGTTCAAGCGCATATCCGATGTCGCTTTCAACGCCGTCGGTTGTTGTAAACAATAACGAGATTTCGGTATCTGGCGCAAAACCGGTGCCGGTCAAAACCACTTCACCTTTTTTATCCAAAGGGGCCGTTACAGCGACTAATGTTGCCGTAGATGATCCTGAAGACGCACAAGCGCTGAGTACAAGCGCCATAGAAACAGCAGCAATTGTTAGGATTGATTTCATAATATCCTCTCTTCTTTCTATTTGTTATTCATCTAAAAGTTTCGATTGCCTTCTGTGCTGCACAACACCCTGATACAGCGCAAAAACACACAACAACAAAATGACAAGTGAAATAGGCCGACTGACCAATTGCCACCCAAAAGCTGCAATATCGCCATGAACGAGGGCCAGCGACCGGGCCAGCTCCCCCTCCGCCAGGGTCCCAAGTACCAGACCTAGAACCAAAGGGGCGCGCGGCACGTTAAAAATCTGGAAGACAAAGCCGATCGCACCAACCAGCAACATGATCGCAATATCATCTAACGATCCCCGGATGGAATAGGCGCCAACAACCGCAAGTGTCATAATCAGGGGAGCAAGAACTGCCCTTGGCACCTGAATGACCCGAACGCAGTATTTCGCGAAGAACAACCCAACGGGCACAAAGAGAAGATTGGCGACAAACAGGCTTGCAATGAAGCCATAGGTAATTTCGGCATTCAGTGTGAAGAGATCTGCGCCCGGCCGCAAGCCGTGAATCATTATTCCACCCAGCAAAACCGCCGTTACAGGATTACCCGGTATGCCCAGTGTTAACAAAGGAATAAGTGTCCCCCCGGTCACGGCATTATTGGCGGTTTCACTGGCGATCACGCCTTCAGCCGAACCCTGCCCAAAATCATCCGGATTGGCGGAAGAACGTTTTGCCGCATCATACGATAAAAAACCGCCGACACTGCACCCTACTCCAGGAATAATGCCAACAATTATCCCGATCACGCTGGACCGCAACAAGTTCATTTTATGACGAAATGTTTCCGGCAGATAGGAAAACGGGTTCGTCACCTCTTTGTCTCCCGCCGGTCCATCTTGCGTTTTGCGGCGGGCAATCATATCGATCACTTCGGGTATGGAATAAAGACCGATCAGGGAAACAACCAGAGGAATGCCGTCATAAAGAGAAGGCAGATCAAGGGTGAAACGCATTTCCCCGGTCAGCGGGTGATTGCCAATGGTACTAAGAAGCAAACCGATAGCTCCGGCAATCAGTCCCTTCTCCATGGCACCTGCGGATAGGGAGGCGATAACTGTTATGCCAAAAACAGCCAGCAAGAAATACTCTGGAGAGCCAAACAGCAACGAAAATTCAGCCAGAGGCGGCGCAACAAGAAGGAGCGCAACGACACTCGCAAGGCCCCCGATACAAGAACCAAAAGTCGCAAGAGCAATTGCACGTGTTGATTGCCCTTTTTTCGACATGGGATGTCCGTCAAGCAAGGTAGCAACAGCCGCTGACGTGCCGGGGATATTCAACAGGATCGCACTTATTGAACCGCTATAGGTGGAAGCAAGATAGATCCCCCCCAGCATTGCCAGCCCAATTTGCGGCTCCAGCGAAAATGTAATGGGGATCAGTAATGCCACCCCCATCGTGCTGCTTAAACCAGGCAATACCCCGATTATTACGCCGCCCAGAACACCCGCGACAATCGCACCAATCATGAACGGATCGGCAAGCGCTGAAAACCCGATAAGGATATTTTCAAACATTAATCAATGTCCTACTGAAAGAAAAAACTTTCCAGACGGGAAACGCCAAGAAATTCAAAGAAAATGCCATAAAGGATTGCTGTGGTGCCGGCACTGACCGCAATAATGAGCCCTGGATTCCGCTGACCAAGAAACAGCATAAATGCGGCAAGGAAAAGGGCAGTGGCCAATTCAAAATTTACAACCGCCAACGCTAATCCATAGCCAGCCACACCTAAAAACACGGTTGCCGCGGCAACGCCTTGCGCGCGCAAATCAAGAGTGTCTTCTTCCTCTTGGCCCGTGACGGGCTTGCTCAGTTGGATGCGAACCAGAAAAAAAACACCCAACAACGCGATGAAAGCCGAGAGGATTCTGGGGAAGTACGAACTTTCAAAGGAATATCCAAAAGACACATACAAACTTATCAATGCAAGACATGTGACAATGGTGGCGAATGCCATATTCAACGAAACCTGGCGCATGACCAAAATCCTCTCAACCGGTACAGTAGATTTATTTCAATAGGGGGATGTAACCCTCTATGGAAGTTGCGGCCTCAGACAAGTAGGCGCTGAAATCGTCTGCGTTCATATAGTGAAGCGGCAGCCCCATCTTCTCAGCATGGGCAATAAATGCTGGATCCTTCATTACCTTTTGAAATGCATTCTTAATAACGGCCTTGACGTCTTCCGGCATACCTTTAGGCACAGCGACACCACGCATTGACGCCCCAATGCCTGGAACATCAACACCAGAGACCTCTTTAATTGTTGGAACGTCTGGCAGATACGCATATCGTTTATCCGAAAACACCGCCAAAGCCCGCAAACGACCGTTCTTAATATGACTGGTTGCTGAGCTGGCCGATGGAACCGATGCGACAACCTGATCGCCTAATGTTGCCGTGATCGCAGGTCCAGAGCCATTAAAAGGCACAAAATTAAAATCTACTGTCAGAGCTTTTTCAGCAACAACCACTTGAAGCTGGTTGTTGGATTGAGGACCGTCCCCGCCCACATTGACCTTACCCGGATCCTTTTTTGCTGCTGCCAAAAAATCTTTGAAGGTTTTATATGGGCTATCTTCCTTGACAACCAGGACAACAGGGTCCAGCTGAATATTTGCAATAGCCTCGAAATCGGACATTTCATAGGGAACGTTGTCCCGCAACATTTTCACCATGAAAATGGACGGAATATTGATAAAGCCGATTTTATATCCATCATTTTTAGCCTTGGCCAACGCTGTAAAACCGATTTGCCCTCCGGCACCCGGCTTATTCTGAATGATCAGACGTTGCCCAAGATGGGGCTGCACATATTTGGCTATAACCCTTGCTGCCGTGTCTGTGCCGCCCCCAGGAGAATACGCGACAATCATGCCGACAGGCTTCTTGGGAAACTCTGTCGCACCAGCGATAGAAAGGGGCAACAGGGCCGCTGCGACAGAAGCCGCCAAGGCAAACACTGCCAATTTTGATCTTCGGATCATCGAGAAAACCTCCTGTTTAAATTTTTTGGTGACCTGACAGCTCCCGACAGATCTATTGGTAACTCTGAAAATGTTCTTAAATGTATACATTTTAAAACATTCATGTCAAGCGCGTTGATTTTCTTTAAGGAAGACGCTATTTTCTATTTAATCGCAGCGCCTTATGGATATGTTTTCAATGACAACCAAACAAAAAAATGAAGATGAAACACGTAATCACAAGTCATCTTTGGCAGAGTATGTTCATCAAGAAGTGTTACAGGCTATCCGGGACGGAAAGTATCATCCGGGAGAGCGCATTCGCGAGTCTGACATTACAAAATCACTTAACGTGAGCCGAACACCGGTCCGGGAAGCCTTTCGTCGTTTACAGTCAGAAGGACGCCTTACCTTCGAAGCTCAAAGAGGCGCCGTTGTTGCTGAACTCGATCCGCAAGAAGTCGCAGAACTTTACGCAGTTCGCCAACATTTAGAAGGCGTTGCCGCCCGCTTTGCCGCTCAACACGCTTCCGAGGCTGAAATTCTGGCGATGGAATATATTCTTGAGCGCGGTCTCGAAGCCACTGGCGACCCAAGAGAACTGAACCAGATTAACTGGGAGCTGCATCACGCAATATACAATGCGGCTCACAATCGTTTCCTGATAAAGGCATTGGGTGCCATTTCAGATTCTATGGCCCTTTTGCGAGGCGTGAAATATATCCCCGAAGGCCGTCCACAAAAACTCTATGATGAACATTCACTGATTATCAAAGCAATAAAAGAGCGCGACCCTGATGCCGCAGATCAAGCCGCACAAAACCATATCCGACATTCTTTTCAAACCCATTTGAAAGCAACCTTTCAGCAACGTTCCGATGACCGGTAGAAAAGCGTTTTTTAAACGGCAGGTTATTCAAAACCTTTAATTACGAGCAAGAACTTAACCAAATACTGGAACGGCTTACAAACCCATCAGAAAGCCTCGTAAACTCCGTTTCCGTTTACGCTTCCGAAACCATCTGGATGATAGAGTAAGCTGTGGTAATGTGGAGCCTCAGCTTGAAACCTAAAAATCTGTTTTTACAAAAACAGCAAATCGTCCTTATTGTTGGCCTGATTGTCATTGCCGCTGGTTCAGCGGGCCTTTGGGGTTGGGGGCTCTACAACGCAGCGCTCGAGCAACAAAGAGCAGGATTGTTGGCGCTAACACGATCACAGGCACAAACCATCGCGGCCGTCGCCCGATTTGATGCGCGTGACGTCAATGCCGACAATCCTGAAGGTGCTGTTGGAACGACGTTAAACCAAGTGATTGACACTTACCGACATTTTGAAGGATTTGGCAAAACCGGAAGTTTTTCTTTTGCGGTCAGTACAGCGAATGGCGCCAATTATTATCTGGAAACAGGCGGACACAAACACCTGAAAAGTAAATTAAATGCCGACACAGAAGTGCTGACAAAAGACGTGCCCATGCAATTGGCGCTATCCGGGCATTCCGGGACAGTGGTTACGACAGATGCAAACGGCGTTGAAATTTTGGCCGCCTATGAATTTGTTGACAGTCTGGATCTGGGCATTGTTGGCAGTATCGCCATTCAGGAAATCAGGGCCCCTTTCATTGAAACCGGAATTATCGGGATTCTCTCAGCGATCGCTATTATCATTTTTGGTGCCGTTGCCAGCTATCTGTTAATCCGCCCCCTGGTTGCAAAACTTGCCGGTCAGAAAAAAGCTCTGGCAGCCAGTGAAAGACGGTTTCAGGACTTTGCCATGAGTGCATCTGAATGGCTGTGGGAAATGGATGAAGATCTGAAATTCACCTATTTTTCAGACTCATTTGAAACAAGCACCGGCATAAAAGCTCAAAGAATGATTGGCTGGACGCGGCAACCTATTGCCGGCAGCCCCGAAAACGCCCAAGTCTGGCAACATCACTTTCAGGATTTAAAAGACCGAAAACCTTTTTCCGGTTTCATCTATCAAACCACTGACCACAACGACAACGTCATTTGGCTACAGAGCTCCGGTCAACCCTATTTCGCTTCAGACGGAACCTTTTTGGGGTATCGCGGTACTGGCATAAACGTAACTGAAAAGGTGCAGATAGAAGAAGAAAACAAGCGCGAACGAGAAAAAGCCAAAATCGCCCAAAATCGTTTGATTTCCGCCATCGATATTCTTGAAGACGCCTTTGTCCTGTTTGACTCAAATGACCGTCTGGTGATGTGTAACGAAAAATACAAACAGTTCTACGAAAAATCCGCTGATTTATTTGTTCCAGGAAATAGTTTTGAAGAAATTATTCGAGGCGGCGCAGTAAGAGGCCAATATGCCATCCCGGATGGGTATGATGTTGAAGATTGGGTGCAGGAACGAATGACCGCGCACCGCAACAGTAACTCAGTGCTGGAACAGCAACTGGAAAATGGTCGCTGGCTGAAAATAGCGGAACGAAAAACCCCTGAAGGGGGTTATGTGGGCTTTCGCGTCGACATTACAGATCTAAAAAATGCCCAACAACAGGCTGAGCTGGCGAATGTTGCAAAATCAGAGTTTTTAACCGCAATGAGCCACGAAATCAGGACCCCAATGGCGGGGATCATTGGTTTAACGGATCTTTTGATTGAAGATAAACTCAGTGATCAACAATTAGACTTGGCGCAAGGAATCCGCGTTTCCGGGCAAAATCTGATGGCCATCCTGAACGACATCCTTGACCAATCCAAACTGGAAGCGGGTAAAATAGAGATCGAAAATACTGATTTTGATTTCCGCCATCTAATTGACGAAACCGTTCAGCTTTTCTCAGCAAAATATCGGGAAAAGGGTATGAACCTGGACGTTAAGATTGATGCGGATCTCCCTCACTCGATCTGTGCAGATCGGTTGCGGATCGGTCAAATCCTGTCCAATCTCATTGGTAACGCCCTTAAATTCACAGAAAACGGCGGGACAACAGTTTCTGTCAGACAACTGAGCCAGGAAGGTGACAATATTTGCCTGAAGTTTGAAGTAACGGATACCGGCATCGGTCTTACGAAAACCGTTCAGGACAGACTATTCAAACCATTTGCACAAGCAGATAACTCGACCTCCAGAATCTACGGTGGGACAGGCCTTGGTCTTTCCATTTCAAAAAAGCTTGTAGAACTGATGCACGGCCAGATTGATGTCAGCAGTCAACCGGGCGCAGGGAGTACCTTCTGGTTTACCATTCACTGTAAAAAATCAGAAATTCAGGAACCACACCAGCCCGCCATTTCCCGCAAGCAAAAGTGGCAATCAACAAAAAGACTGAATATTCTTGTGGCGGAAGACAACGACATCAATCAACAAATCATCCGGACCATCCTGACCCAACTGGGTCATGACGTGACTGTTCGGGAAAATGGTGCAGATACTGTCAAATCGACAGAAACGGATGTTTACGACCTTATTTTGATGGATGCCCGCATGCCTGTAATGGATGGGTTGGAAGCAACCCGGCTTATTCGGGCAGGCACGACCGCCAACAAAAACATACCGATCATTGCCCTGACGGCAGATGTCGTCGCGAAGAATATAGAGGATTATTTGAAGGCCGGCATGGACGAAGTCTGTTCCAAACCCCTGGACCTATCCAAACTCATGACATTGATGAACCGATTATTGGATGAAGAAATTCATAAACTCGCAAGCTGATCAGTCATACCCTCACACCTCGGTCCGGCTACTGCTACTGCCCAGACGCCATTTGCTGACGCACATGATTTTCGTAATTTTGATTGGCTGCCTCTGCGGTCATGGCAAACAAGTTCTGCGCCTGACGAAGGTTAAAATATCCAATCGGCGAATAAGCAAGATTTTTGGGTTCAATGCCAAGTGCTTGAAAGTTTATTTTTGGCTTATGGTCAGCCGAAATCTTCTTATTTATATCCATGACCACAAATTTAGGTGCCCCTTTATGACGACCCAGCAGTTCGATCATATAATCCTCAAGTAAATTAATGCGCCCTTGTAATTCATGCGCGTTCACATACCGTTCATAGGCACTTTTCCCGCTCATCGGGACGATACCGCCCGGATCAATGATGACCAACCGCCACAAATCCTTACCTTCAACCACCCGCTCGAACGTATAGTTGTCTGGCTTGTTATCCAGCCATGCATACCCTTTTCGGTTAAGCTCGCGGGTTCCCTGATCAAGGGCGATGCGCTGACCATCGGTCAGGGATCCATTTTGTTCAGGGCGGGCCATCAGGTCTTCCGCCGTGCCTTGTTTCATGAATTCAACAATTTCAATCCTGCGAACCCCGTTGCTTTCGAAAAACTTTGTCCCAACCTGCGTTGCTTCAAGAGTTTTATGAACCTTCACACCGCGTACAAATTGAGTATCCACTTCATTTTGAAGAACATCCCGTCCAAACGAGTCCATAGCCTGCGCGTCGCGAGCACCACTTTTTATAATACGGATCAGCCAGTCTGGGTTCTCAAGATGTCGATAAACATAACTGGTGGCGCCTTTCGCAACATATTCACCTAACAAAATCGAAACTTCCCTGCCATTGGGCCCTGTAAAATTCAAGGCGCGCTGGGTTCGATAGGTTTCATTTTCCAAGGCGCTTCTATTGTCACGGCCCGCCCCAGTTTTCCCGTCTGAAGACGGACCAGCTTCCCGCCGGGACAGGCTGGCATTTTCCACCACGCCCTCTGCAAGGGCAACCTTCTCACCGCTGAAGGGCAGATTATCATTTGCAGGTTCAGGAAGCTCAAGCTTCATTTCCGCAACAGCGTCTTTGCCCGTTCCTTCAAGTTTGTGATTTTTGTACAAGTCAGCGGTAAGCTGATTGGCTGCTTTTTGAATGGCGTCCAGATATCCCTGTGCCGCCTGATCGCTTATTTGCTTGATTTCCGCTTCGGTTAGCGCACTGCCTTTCTCGGCCCGCGCTTTTGCTAACGCATCCTTCGACAGAATGTCTCTTACCCTATCCAGATTGGCCCGGTTGTCGTTCAGCGCTACAGTCATCTCGACGACGGACTTCAGGTTACCAAGCTTCAAACCTGCAATCTGTGCAGCGTCCAGGGCACGGACAAAGTATTTCGCACCTTTGGACGCCAGTTTTACCGGATCACCATCATGCAGGATTTCCTTGAGCATGTTCGCGACTTGCTCAAAATAGGATTGCCGGCCCTGCTCTGTTGTCAGCGGCTTTTTGAGGGTCGGCGGTGTATCGGATAAAAGACTCTCTACTGTAATGCTGCGTTTTGCGGCCTGTAACGACATGACAACATGTTCTATCGCCCCTTGAGTATGATAGGCCTCCTGCGCGAAGTAAAGGGCGCGGGATTGAGCATTCCGTAACTTCAACCGCAGTGCATCCTGACCCGTGGCGTCTGCTTTTTCGAATTGCTCACGAAGGTGCAGAATATCCTGCAAGGCCTCTTCATACAGCCGATTTTCTGCTGTGATCTGCGCATCCTCAGGTTTGGTATTGGAGTTTGGATCTTCCAGAAGCTGTTTCTTCCGTGCTTCAATCTGCGCCCTGAAAACATCGTTAGAGGCTTCTACCCAGCGCAACATGATTTCAACATTGATACGGTTGGCTTGTGGGGTATTTTGCAAGATAAGATCACGGTGGGCTTGCCAGACGTCATTGTCCATATATTTCCGGCCCGCCAGATGGGAAAATGCATCCTGATAGGTAATATCGCCTTTTCCGGCCTTAATCAGACTTTGAATGGTTTCTGTATAAGCGTTGGTATCCAGAACCGTTCCGGTTTCACGCCCACCGATTTTTGCCGCCTGCCCCCAACCGGCTGCAAACCGGGCATTAAACAGAATAACCGCCAACTGCGCTTTTGGTCCGACAAAGCTGATATCATAATCACTGGTCAGGTTTTCAGAACCGAACGCTTCCACTTCACCGCCTAACTCCTTGATGATTTCTGCCGCAAGACTATCGACAATCCGGCGCCGAAGATTGACCAGAAGGCGCATCTCGACAGCTGACAATTCGCCCGTTTGATAGGCTTTTCTTGCTTTATTCCAGTTTCCTTTAAAGCGCTCCATCAATGTTTGGGTAGGTCGGTCAATATTTTCAATTATATCCCGCGTGTTCATTGCTTCGGTTTTAATGGCAAGCCGTCCCAGACCTTCTTTTTCAACCACTCGTAATGTCTGGCCATCATATAGCTTGCCCGTCAATTCGTTGGACAAAAGCTGAATATCCTGAAGGAATTTTTGGGCGGCGGCATTTTCGATTGCCGTACGCTCGGCAGCCGTCAATTCAACACCTTTGGCCTCCTCTGCGGTTTTAAGATCCTTTTCGGCCAAAATCTCCCGCACTTTTGCAAGATCAGCCCGGTTTGCATCCAACGCCACAACCTGCTCGATTAATGCCCGATACTCCGCCAGTTTTATTCCCGCGATTTGAGCCGCGTCCAGTGCCCGAATAAAGTATTTTGCCCCTTTGGAAGCGAGCTTGGCAGCATCCCCCTCGTGCAAAATCTCCTTCATCATATTGGCGATCTGTTCCACATACGATTGCCGACCTTGATCCGGTGTTAATTCAATTTTCAACTTAGGAGGAGTGTCCGATGTCAGGCTTTCAACCGTAATTTTGCGTTTTGCCGCCTGAATTGACATCACCACATGTTCAATCGCCCCTTGGGTATGATAGGCTTCCTGAGCAAAATACAGCGCCTTTGACTGGGCATTACGCAGTTGCTGGCGCAAGGCTTCTTTTGCAACGCCCGTCGCTTTTTCAAACTTCGCACGGAGCGCCAGAATATCTTTAAGCGCGTCTTCATACAGCCTGTTTTCCGCTGTGATCTGCAAATCGCTTTCCCGCACCGGATTTTCCTTGTCGGCGCTCAGTTCGGCCATTTTCAACTGGATTTGCGTTTTGAAATCCCGATGAGCAGATTCGGCAAAATCCAGTACTTTTTGAACGTCCGCCCGCAGCGCTTCAGGTGTTTTCTCCAACACCAAAGCACGGTGCTTCGCCCAGTTCGCATCTGACAGGTATTTTCGATTGGCCATATGGGCAAAAGCATCCTGAAAAACACTATCGCCGCGGCCTTGTTCTATAAGACTTTGAATGGTTTCCGTATAAGCATTGGTATCCAGAACAACACCGGTTTCCCGCCCGCCCAGTTGAGCAGCCTTACCCCAACGACTGGCGAAGCGTGCGTTAAAAATAATGACCGCCAACTGAGCTTTAGGGCCAACAAAACTGATGTCATAATCGCTGGTCAGATTTTCCGATCCAAAGGCCTGAACTTCACCGCCCAGTTCCCTGACGATTTCATTGGCGAGGCTATCAACGATATCTTTGCGCAACAGGGTCAGTTTGCGCATATTCGCGGCGGACAGTTCCCCTTTCTGGAAAGCCTTGCGCGCCGCATCCCAATTGCCGCCATAGGTTTCCAGAAGAATGCGGGCTGGCTTATCAACATTCTGAAGCCAGTTTTGATAATTCAGTTCGCGGATCTGCGCCTCTCGTAACTGGCTGACACGCGTGGTTGGGCCTGTGCCCGGAACAGGGCCTTTGCCCATATAAGACAGGATTTTATTTATCCGGGCCTCTTGCAAGCGGGTCGATGCAGATTTTTCACCGCCCTCAAGCACCTTGTTAGTACCTTTAAGGAGAACAATCGTCAAAAGATTACCCAGATAGTCATCCTGCGAAATCTGATTGCCCTCAAGCAAACCGTTCATTGCCGTTAACAGACCGGCTTCGCCCAGGAAAGCAACATTTTCGAGTGCCCGTGCGTAGGATTTTCCAGCCGCCGCAGTGCTTCCTAGGCCTCTGGCTCTTTTGCCCAGCTCCTGCGCTGTTTTGCCAAACCCTTTCAATGCCCCGATGATCAACAGATTATGGGCATATTCTTTTACGATCGTCTCGCGAGACCAAAACTGATCCTGCAAGGCAAGTGTCGGATCAAGCCCGATACGCGCCCCCCGGTTAAGCGCCGTGAATGCACCGGCTTCAACCGCAAGTCCTGTTCCATAAGCAAGCGCTTTTCCGCCAAGGGTCCGCACACCGCCAAGCGCCAGCATTTCCATGGTGACGGCCCGTCCAAACTTTCCTGCAATTCCGCCCGGCAAAGCAACGGTCGCAAAAAGCTCGGCCCCCTGTTTTGCGTTCAGGAAGCGGTCCACGGTTGCCAAAGGGCCTTTTTTAGTAAGATTGACGAATTCAGTTCCGACTTTCGTTGGATCAAGCTTGATCTGTTCAGGGATGGTATATTTGCCGTCTGTAAGGAAACCATGGCGGGTTAAAATGGTTCTGTCGGCGTCACTTAATTGACCCGGCAGATTGGCCCCAGCGCGGATCAGGGCAATCTGAACCTTTTGACTTTCTGCGGTGATCTGTTCGAGTGCTTCCTGCGTAGCGTCCATACCCACCAGCAGATTATACGCCCGGGCTGGGCCAGCTGACGTCCAGTCTCCGTGCAGATAATTTACGAACGCATTGATTTCCCCGGCAAGCGATGCATCCCGTAACGGCACCAATGCGCGGAACAGCCGCTGCGGATCTTCATCAAGTAACGCAGACTGATATTCGTTTAACAGTTGGTTCTTATCGTTAATTGCAACCCGGGCTTCCAGATCCTTAGCCGCCCCGGTCATGAGACGCCCTGTCTGGGCCAGTTTTTCAAACATTTCAAGTAATGGATTTGAACTGCCGACCAAGGCTCGCAAATACTTTGCTTCTGCTGTTACGAAGAAATCATACAGTTTCGCTTTTTCCGGTGTGGAACGAGTAGGATCCTCGTTAATGAGCTCTGCCCTGCGACTATCTTTGTAGGCCAATTTAGCGTCATCCAGTGCCATTTCCAGCCAAAAATCCTTATATTTTTCAGGATTGGCTTCATACTCGCGATCCCGCGGATCGTTTTTATGATTGGCAATTGTTTTTTCCCGCAAGCCCCGGCCCGCGGTCATTGAGTAGTTCTTGCGAGTATCCCAGATTTCAGTCGCAGACCGACCATAGGCATAAACACCGGCAAGTTCGCGCTGAACGGCTTTCATTGCCGCTTCCCGATGGGTTTTTGCCAGAAAACGGCCATACCATAGCTCACCGCGCGTGTCCGGCGCAGAATATTGGCCCGCGTTATCGAACCAATAATCATCCATACCATCCCGAACGGCACGAAGCTGATTCAACTCGGCAATGGCGCCCGCCAAACGGGCTTTATCGTAATCCTTATCCCTCAGCAACAGACCGCGGTCAGAAAAATCAGACCGGATTTGAGCATCATACTCCTGGATCGCTTTATTCGCAGCCATCCGCAGCTCGTTCATTTTTCGCACCCGATCTTTTTCAGGCACCTGCAATAAATCAAGACGGATCTTTAAGCCTGCAAGCTGCCTGATTTCAAAGCGATAGGCGGCAGAACTCCGATCAGGTTTTTTGTTTTGGACCGCATTGCGCGCAGATTTTCCAGCGGATTGAATTCTTTCCTGCAGGTAACCGTTCAGTGTTTGCGACACAATCGCACCCTGATCTTTCAAAAACGCACCCAGTATTTTTCTCTGTTCGGCCGATACGCCTTCACCGTTCATGCGCAGTCGAATACTGTCCAACAAACGTGTCGCCTGCTGAAGCCCGATCTGAATATCTTTTGGACCAGCCTCCTTAATCAGCTTTTTCATCTGAGCCTGCAAGGCAGGACCCGCAATATCATAGCGCCCGGCAGCAATAGACCGGCGCACAATATCCATGAGGTCTGAAAGCGAGATTTCTTTTTGGGCAAGCTTTTGCGCCCATGACTGACCCTGGTTGATTTGCTCAATCAAGCCGTTCGCCGCTTTTTCCAACGCCTTCCTATAAACCGTATCCAGATCACCGACAGTTGCCAGCTTCGTCTTAAAGGCAAGAAGTTGTTTCTTGAGTGCTTGTTCGTCCGCCCCCAATCCAAGTTTCGAAGATTGAAGTGAGATATCCGCATACTCAACCTGAAGATCGAAGCGATCTTTCACGTCCTTTGGAATATCTTTCATTTCCCGCAACTGCTTTATCAGCAACCCGGCTGTTTTTTCAAAACCACCAGAGGAAATTAAATCGTTCAGGGCGATCAGACTGCCCGACAAACGCGCCTCTTGTGGCAATTTAGCGATTAAATCAGCCAGCATCTTTTCGTCTATTTTGTCGCCGAATGACAGGAGTTCGATTTTGAAACGTGAACCAATAAGCGCTTCATCACCTGGATTTTTGACGAGCGCCGTTTCGATCGCTTGTTTCGCCTCGGCGAATTTCCCGGCCCGCGCCAGACGCTCTGCATTTCCAAGTAGTAGCGTAGAGACCAGTTTTGGATTGGTTGAAATCTCCAGTACGGTGGCGATTGCAGTATCGCGTTTGGCGGTTAAATCTTTTAACGGCCCCAGTTGATCGCGCTGGGATTGGGGAAGCAACGGATAAACGCGTTCAAGGTTATTCACTGTATCGATCAAGGCCACCGACCGCGCCAGCTTCACAGACGGATTATCCGACGCCGTTTGATTGATCAGGTCCAGAGCCTTTTTGAAATTCCCCCCGCGCATGGCTTGATGGGATTGATCCAACCGGCTTTTTGCACCGTTCAGGCCAGCAAGGCTTTCTCCGTTCGTTTTCTGATGATCATAGATCCGGGCTAACTGTCCGTTGACGCGCTCCAACAAATTTGAAAGTTGCAGGTTTCTGCTTTGAAATTCAGCATTTGCTGGTAGTGATTTTTGTAAAGCGGTCAATGATTGCTTCAACCGTTGAACGGCCGTCTGGCTACCCGAATGGTCCAGTATTTTCTCTCCTTTCTCAAGGCGTGCCAGTTGTCGGGTTATTTGATCGAGAAGAGGCTTGAGGCTTTTAGCTGACTGACCCGGCAAGCTTGCAATTTCTGCCAATGCCGCCAACTTCTGTAACATCTCATCAGGTTTGTTATCCAACCCTTTCAGCTGTCCCTCCAGTCGTTGGTTCAAACTGTTTCGCAACTCATTGGAAGACTGCATCAATATATCTTTTTCCGACTCTCCCAATTTGTTGTCTTTATCCAGCAAGGCCTGTTTTAGAAAATGTGCCCGCGCCAGATCCGCCACCAGTATCTGTTCTTCTGTTTTTGAAAACGCAGTGACAGCCGCCGCCCGCTTCATTAATGCATCGATAAACAGCGCACCTGTCGGTTTCAGGCCATTATCCTCCATGAAATCCGCAGTTTCATCGATCACCTCGTCCGCTGCTGTCGCTCCCAATTGCTTGATCAAGCCAACCAAGATCCGGGGCAGTACTTTTTGCGCCATCTTGTCCGTTTTCTCAAAGGCAGGCATCAAGCCTGTGTTGATCCAGTCGATCAGCTGTCTTGTGCGTTCCAATTCTATCTTTTCAGGAGAGGGGACTGGCGTTAAAGCCTGCTGACCCTGCGGACGAAGACTGGCGACCTGTGCCCGGACACCCGCAGGCGCTGATGGAGGCCGTTTGATTTTAGCAAGATACGTATCCCGCACCGCTTGAAGAGCGGCCCGCTGGTTGGTAAAAACCTGCGCAACAATCGGCTGTCCCCCTTCCTTGAAGCCAGTTTCTATTTGGCTAACCCCTTGGATTGTTTTGTCCAGAACCTTGACAATTTCCTTGATTTTATCCTGTTCGATTATGGGGTCTTTTGAGGGTGCTTGAGGTGTATTTATGGTCGTCGACGCGGGAACAAATCCTTCAGGCTGCTTTGCAGCCGATTTAAGGGCATCCATTTTTTTCTGCAAGGCATCCCGCCCTGCAAATAAAGAATTACGCTGTCCATCCAGCGCCCCCAGCAATCCTGGAATTCCAGAGCCCTGCACCGATGCCATCATGGTTTCTACAGCTGCAATATGACCATCAATGTCGTCGATCGCCTGTTCAAATTGCTGAACTGCTGCGGTCTGGGCCGCCGCAGGGGGTGTTTTTGTCTGACCTTTCAGCGCTGCAATTTCTGGAAGTAACGCGTCTTTCGCCGTCTTGAAGACAAGGTGTTGCTGAGCAAAAACCTGATGCGCGATAGAAGTTTCTGGCGTGCCCTTTTTCAACTTGGTAAACAGCGCAACCTGAGCGTCAAGCGCAACAGCTGCCTGTTCCAGCTGATGCAACCGCCCCTGATTATCCGCAAGTAACACAGGTGCAGGAGAGGCCCCGATTGCCAATCCGCGCATATTTTCTCCAGTTAATCCAATCGCCCCGGAGACAGCGCCACCGATTGCACTGCCCGCCGCACGCGCCAACTGTGTCGAGGCCTGATTTATCCGACCTGCCATTTGCCGGCCTCGGTCTTTAGCCTGGCTATCAGAGCAACTGACTTTAGGAGCGCCCGAACCGACACATTGCCCACCGCCAGAGCCCGGCATTTTATATTGCTGCGCCTGTTTTGCCTGTTGGACATTACTGATATTTTTGGCCACGGCATTGGCGGCCGGACTTGCTGTTCCCTGAGGGGCCCCAGAAGCTGAGGCAACCTTTTTCCCTTTATTGTTTTTCTGGTTCGCCGCCGCAGCCCGCGTGCCTTTCACATAAGCAGCCCCCATCGCACTATTAACGGAGTTGATCTGGCATTGGCCCGTTGGCTGTATGTCACTGACGAACCCCTGTTTGGTGAGACCCGCGCGAACCTGATCACGATACCCACCGGCTTTTTGAATGCGGGTGTCAATGTCTTTCAAACGGGCGTCGATCGCTTTTTGGCTCATGCCAGCCTGTGCAGCCAGAGACGGCGCACCGTCTTCACCCGGCACCAGATTAGAGCGAACCTGATTTAGACGTCCCAGTTCACCGTTCAATTGCCCCAGGTCATTTAACTGTTTGTCTATTTGCGCGGCGACACGCCCGACTTTCAAAGGGTCAACTTTTCCATCTGCGCCAAAAACATCGGGCAAACCGCGGTTATAATCACTGACAATCTGTTGCCCCTTGGCCCCCAGTGCACGATATCCCGAGAGTTCAGCAGTCGTTTCTGCAGCCCTTACCTTATCACCAAACTTCTCGTCAACTTGCCTGTTATGAATGGCAAATTCGCGTTTATGACGTTCCTGTGCCCGTTCCAGCTTCTCAACCTTTTCCTTGAGATTTTGCCTGTCACGCCACGAGCTGTTGGGGGCGTTTTCCAATTCTCCCAATTCTTTTTTTGCTTTGTTCAGCTCTGCTGATTGATCTGGATATCGGGTCGGAAGAGAGCTTCTAAATTTCTCTCGTTGCTCTGTCAGGTCTTTCAATTGGGCTTGGGCTTTTTTGTCAGCCTCCACGGCTTGCTTATGCGCGTCCGCATTCGGTTGCCCCTTGAAGTTCTGCACCCTGTCTTCAGCAGCTTTCAAATCATTAATGCCCTGTTCCAGCGCCGCCAGTTTTTTATCTCTGGCATCTGTATCCAGCATGCCGCCAAAGGAGCTTAACGTCTCCTGCATTGTTGGAACGCCGTCCTTTTCCATTTTTTCGCGTAAATCACGGGCTTTATAAGACGGTCCATTTTTCTCGTTCTCCAAATGGCCGGTAATTTTATTTCTGTCCTGCTTAAGCCGATCCAGTTCACGGGCTTCGCCAGAGTTTAAACCTCGCCCATAGGAATCCTGATATTCCACGCCGTTCTTGAGGCTCGACAAATCGCGGATAAATTTATCTGCCTGTTCGACAATACCGCGGGCTTTCATGATTTTATCAAAGTCACCATTTTCTGAATCCGCATACCGGTCGATATAATCCTGTGCGGCTTTTCGTTGTTTACGAACGTCATCAGCCTGACGCTCCATCTGTTTTAATTTGTTTTTATCCTGACGGGCTGCAGCCGAATTACCCTTTGCTTTGGTCTCAAGCTGCTTGATCCGCTTTTCCATTTCCCGGCGCTGATCTCGAAGGGCCTGATCCTGTTTCTTCAGCATCCTTTCTTTCCATTGATCCTTTGATTGACCGTATCCCCGGTCCAAGGCATCTTCAAACGCGTTTGCATCTTTCTGGTATTCGCGCTCCGTCCGTTCAAAGTCGCGTACTTTTCGCTGGAAATCCTGTTCCCCTTTCTGAACTTCGTTCAACGCTTTTCGAGCATCGGCCTGTGCGGTGCGGTGTTTACGGCAATTGGCGCTGCGACAATTCGGATCGGCAGGAGGGCCTTTGCGAGCCTCGCTTTCTTTACGGCGCGCATCGTCATATTTTTCCTGGGATTTCTCTTTCTTATCGTCCAGCGCATCCCGTTCTTCGCTTAGTTTCTGGCGATCCTCGGATAGCTCTTTAAATCGGTCATTCAGTTTTTTCTGCGCGTCTTTCAGTTTTTTCCGGTTTTTAATTTCTTCATCTGCTTTTTTATCATCGGCCAGCTTTTTCTTTTTCTTTTCCAATTCCTCCCGGGCTTTGCGCAACGCCTCTTTCAGCTCTTTTTTTTCTTTATCCAGTTGTTCCTGTAACTCGTCAGCAATTTCAGGGGCCGCACATACAGGTTCATCTTCTTCCGGGGCGACATTGGACGGCAGAGACGCCATAGCAATACCCTGCCGGATGAATTGCCCGATCGACGCAGAAAGCGCGTTGATTTCACCAAAATTAATAGGCGCCCTTGGGGTATCACTGACCATGCTTTGCTGGCCATGCTGATCAGAATTCATATGAGACGGTGACTGGTTCAACAAGGCCTGCGCCCGTTCCTTGGACCCCAGACGCGCGTTCCCAGCCTCTTCTCGGCGGGCTTTACGCAACGCTTCTTCTTCCGCTTTTTTGGCCGCCTGATCATAGGAAGACGCATTGTTCGTCGTTTCTACGGTTTCAGGTGTTACTGCCGGCTGATTAACAATAGCCGGTGCATCGGAAGGCTTTTCCGTTGACGTCAGTGCCTTGGTTTCAGGCGTTGGTGAAGAAGATATGGCTGTATCCCCACCGCTCTCCGTTTTCGCCGGTGCAGACATTCCGGTTGTTGACTTTTCAAGGGTGGTCGGTTGGGTCGTTACGACCGTTTCGGGCGTGCCTTCGGTTGATGAGGGAACTGGTGACGCCGTTTTTGTCTCTGTGCGGGTTTGGGTCCCCGAACCAGTGGTTAAGCCTGGTGTGTTCGGGCTTGTTTCTGTTTCAGTTTTAATCGTGGGCGCACCGCCTGTTGTGATTTCAGGCGTACTGCTTGTTGTCGTTTTGGGCGCGGTTTCAGTTACTGAAGGGACGGTCTCTTTTAAAACTGTTGGGGCGTTACCCCCGTTAAGGCGAGACGGGGATTGCGTAACCGCACCAAGAGGCAGGCTTTGTTTCGGAGCGGTCAATGTCGCCGGGGCTGAAGAAGATGTTCCGGCGGTGGTTTCCGTTGGCGAGGGCGATGTTGTCGTATTGGGCCTGCCCTGCACCGTGATCGTTTCATTTAATTCCGGGTCCGTGTCACTTTGAATGACAATCTCCCCCTGAAGAACGGCGTTCGGATGTGGTTTCGGAGGAACAAGATTTTTCGGGATGACATAAGTACCACTCGTTCCTTTACTGCTGTAGTAATCAACCGTTGTGCCCGTATCGCCAGAACTACCTGTCGTTCCGGGTAGTGTATTGGGACTTTGCAATAAAATTGATGGCCCTGTGGTTGTCGAGGTGCCCCCACTGGTTGTCGGCACGTTTGAATAGGGGCTTTTATAGCCTTGTGCCTGTGTCGCCTGTTTCGCCTGGCCCGCCTGTTGGGCCTGACCGGCCTGCGTGGCGTATCCACCGCCAGTTGTCGGTGTCTCTCCCGTTGAATAGGACGGTGTGGAATTTTGATAATAGCTGGGTGTTTGTTGTGCACGAACCGCCCCAACCGCTAAGACGAGAACACTACTGAGAGATATCAGAAGATATCTGGCAACCCTTTTTGCAGGTCCGGAACGACGATCGCCCATGGCGTCTGTCCCCCCTCCTATTGGCTAATGGTTACAACAAGATCTCCCCGTTGCGGAGCATCGGTATCTAATGGCGCAAAATTACCAAGAGAGATTTTCGGCAATACCTCTGTCACTGTTACCAGGCCCAGCTCTTTTTTACGGAGCATCAGCAATTCTCCCGTTGCAGGATCCGTCAGTTTTTTGAGAATACGTTCGACACGGAATTTATCGTTCATCTTCAGGCCCGTTTCAGCACCTGCATTGATGTAAACCTCGCCGCCATCGAAGTCGACCACCTGCCCTGTCCAGGGAAGGTTATCTGTTTTGGCGGCTATTTGCTGAACCGCTTTGGTAATACATTTGCGCGTGGCTTCACCAAGCGGGGTTTTCAAAAACTGATTGGTCCCCAGACTGACACCCTCATAGCCGACATTTATATCCCATGATGAATTATCGATCTGCTCAGAAACCCGATACACTTCCTCCACTTGGGACGTGGTGGCATTCACCAGCCGGATATCCATGGCAACCTTGCCACTGGCCGTCTGCCGGGAAAGCCCGACGCCAAGCATTTTTCCCAGACTTCCACCGGACAGGCCCAAACTCATCCCACCGCCAGAATCCGCCGCGCCAAATTCGGTAACGGATCCATAAATCAGGAAATTGGTTCCTGTAACCTGCCCTAGGGCGGGCCCTGTGGTCGCACTGGTAACGCCTTGCCCTTTCATTTGCTGTTCCGCAAGAACCTGCCCCATATTGGCCCGCTCCAGGACAATAAACCGTTCACTTTCAACAAGGGCCGTTGTCATCATCGCGGATATGCCCCCGCCGATATCCCAATCACCATATTGCTGTTCAAACGATCCGATTGCGTCAAACTTACCAACGGAAACAACCCGTTTTGGACCTTTAATTTCCTGAACTGTATCCGTCAGTACCGGAATTTTTTCTTCATCGGCCTTCGCAATCCCGCCCAGAAGACCGACAATCACAAGAGCACTCAAAAACACGTTTAAAGGGGAATATCCAACACGTAACGGTTTTGCAATCATGACAAATTCCTAGCTTTAAAGTTAATTATTCAGGGATCTTCCACCGACAGCCAATCCCCGGTTTCTTTGACTATTTTATATCTTTCGACCAACGAACCATCCTGTGTCACGATATCCAGTATCAAACTATCCGTCTGGTCCTTGATCTCGCCAAGTTTCAAGCGTTTGTTCCCGTTTCGGATTAATTGATATTCAGCGATCAAACGAACGGACTTTATGGTTGGACCATCCGGACCATAGGCCTCTTTCGTCAGAGCTCCGGCGCGAGAGCGCCCCAGACCAGCGTTTATCGGAACCTCAGGCGGAGGAGAAATCGTGGATTTATTTTGAGAGGCGGCTAATTGGTCCATCAAATGTGAAAGAGCGGTTATTTGGGCGGCAAGAGATAGAAAGTCTACCCGTCTGTCTCGAGACTCCCGAAAAACATATGGATATCCAAGCTGGCTTTGCGCCCGTGCCTGCGCGGCTTCGCGATTCTGGTTCGCTTTTTCAAGCCGGTCATCATCTGCAAAGGCGGGTGTTCCGACAAGAAAAGGTACAGCCAACAACATCAGCTTTGAGATGTGATGCAAGCGTGTCGCGAAAGACAGCCTTAACAAGAGGGAACCCCTTGCGGCAGGACTGGAAAAGATCACCCTGCTCTCCATTTTTATTAATTTGAACTATCTAATATAGAGGGATTAGGCTGTCAGGACAAGAAATCTTCATGCCCATGACCAGTTATTCAGACCGAAACCAGCAGGAAGGGTGAGGCCTGCAAAGCTCTTCTCTTGATAAGGGTGGGCAACGCACGAAGGGTGGTTTCCGGTCGGGGCTTTACCGACTATCCATGCAAACGACGGAGTTGTTTTTATCCTATTCAATAGGTCAGCGTACTCTTACCTGACCTGCAGTATGTAGGGCCGTTGCCGAACAGACAGGCCACGCGGACCCAGAAACAGCAGTTTCTTATGCAGCACTAAAAAGCCACCTGCTGGCCCATGTTGTTTTCTTTGGCTTTTGTTACAACAAAATGTGCCACGGACAGATCCTGCGCGGCTATACCAAGAGATCGGTAAAGTGTTATCTGATCATTGTCCTGTCGCCCGTTGATTTCCCCAGACAAAACAGCGCCGATTTCACCCTGAATATCGTCTTTTGTGATTAGACCTGCTTTTATCATATCAACTATTTCGCCCGCTTGCGCTTCTGCGGAAGGCCAATAGTCAACCCAAACGCGGGACCGCAAGATTGCTTCATCGTCCAACTCACGCATGGTTGGGATGGACGAACCTACCGCGTTTATGTGGGAACCACGGGTCAGCCAGCGGCCCTCAATGATCGGTGCGGGAGACGCGGTGACCGTACAAATAATATCAGCCGTTTTTACCGCCTTTTCCACGTCGGTACCCGAGCAAAAGCGAATATTGGGATATTTCTGAACTGCCCGCGCAATAAATTGCGCCGCTTTTTCTGCAGAACGCCCCACAACTTCTACAGTTTCAATAGGTCGTACTGCACATATGGCATCCAGATGGAATTCTGCCTGCTCTCCATATCCAACAAGAGCAAGGGATGACGCCTCTTTCCGGGCCAGAATATCTGTTGCGACACCGCTTGCTGCCGCCGTGCGAATTGCAGTCAACAGGCCCGCATCCATCATCGCGATGGCACCTCCGGTTTCACTTTCAAACAGAACAATCGCACCGCGATGCGATGACAATCCGAGCGATGGATTATTCGGGAACAGGCTGACCAGCTTAACCCCGAAACAGGCCGGGTCGGTTATCGCGCCCGGCATGACTCCCATTTTATTAGCACCGCCCACCGGGATGGCCGTGCGAAGCGGCAAGGTTTCTGTGCCGCGTGACACGGTTTTCATTATATCAGAAACCACGGGAATGGCGGCGTCCATGGGTAGCAGTCGGGCCACATCATCATTGCTCAGAATAATCATTTCTCTCGCAGACCTCCCTCACCCCATTGTGGTCCGGTTAGCCCCAAATTCAGGGTTTCCTCCAACAATGATGTGTAAGATTCGGGGCGAATAACATAAGGGAAATGCCCTCCCCACAGAAACCGATAGGCAATCTCTGGCTTTAACCGGGCTCTGACAGACTGCCGCATATCATCCGGGATCAGCGGGTCATCTTCGCTTTCAACCGTCACGGAATTTGCCTGATATTCTGATAATTCCGGACCAAATTTCAACGCAGACAACCGCGCGCGAAGTTCTTTTTCCAGAATACGGCCATTGACTTCGTTAAGCAGCATCTCAACTAGATCACTTTGCTCGGGGTGAGTTTCCTCCCACAAACGAAGTCCCATTTCAAATCCTTGACGCAATTCTTCGATAGGGGCAGCGTCCAAATCTGAGGAATAAGGGGCCCGCTGATCCATACCAACAACCGAATGCAGTGTGTTTGCCGCGATCAGGACCGACACTTTTTCGGGATGAGCCGATGCAAAATACTGAGCCAGATAGCCCCCAAGGGATGACCCTAAAATACTCGCGTGGTCGATCTTCAGTTGTTCAAGCAACAACATCAAATCCTCGGACCAGTCTTCAATGCCGCCACTATTCGGATAGCTAAGAGCCACAAGGCGCAGGCGATCAGACAGTGCCTCTATCTGTTGCCAGAAAATATCTGCGCGGCCCAACGTGCCGGGAATTAAAATCAGCGCAGGCCCGGAGCCCACATCCAGAACGCCCCAATCCCGCCCATTTAACATCCTCCGCGTTTCAGGGTGGCGCGAAGAAAAAGCGTCCCGTGCTTTTATCAGTGCGTTTATCATGCGAACGGGTCCTCACTCTTAGGCCAATAATTCGGTTTTCGTTTGGTATAGGGTATGTTGGCAAAATCCGGTGTAATGGCACCGGGCGTGGCGACCGGGATCACTTTACTGGCAATCGGATTAAACCCTGCCTGATAGTGGTTGGAGGACTTGACGCAAATATATTTGTAGTCTGCAAGAGAAATCCCCAGCTGCTCAAACGCTTGAGGATGAAAGGTCTGGGTTCGAATATCGTTGACGATAATATCAATCCCCTCGCACTGCAGCCAAACCGTTTCCCCCATAGGCACAGGCAAAGTTCCAAACATTTGGCTGGCACCGGAAAGGCAGCGCTTAACGGTGACAACCAAATCCAGGGGATCTCCCGACATCGGACCACATTTCCCCCCCAACCGAAGTGGAAGCGTGGCCCCTTCTCCCGCTTCTCGGCAAATGCGCACCGCAATCGGATCCCAGAAGATACCCGTTGCAACAGACGTCATATTGCGATCCAGCATCGCTTTAAGCATAAAGGTTGAGTCAGATGGCGCGCCTCCGCCTGCATTGTCAGACATATCAGCAAGCACAACCGGTCCGTTTTGTTCAGCTTCTGCTCTATCCAATGCCGTCTCAATATCAATATTTTCAGAGAGTATTTCATGCCTAAGGGCGTATAGGCGCTGTCCAAGGTCAGTCGCAACAGCGGTCGCTTGCACAGCATCTCCGTCACAGATAGCGAGCGCCCGGGTCCCCGTTCTGGGGTGATCTCCCCATGGAAAACCATGTGCGATAGACAAGGACAAAATGCCCTCTTTTCCTTCTCGCGCACTCATTTCATCGACAAAACCCCGCATTGGCGCATGAGGGGTGGGCATGGCAAGGATCATTTTACAGTCATAGTCGCGCATGACCGGCTTAACATGCCCCAACGCTGTTTCCCGCGCCAGACGAAATAAATCATCTGCCCGTTCTGGAATATCCACATGCGGATACTCTTTAAAGGGTACCAGAAGATCGGCCTTTGTCATCATGATGTCTGTCAAATGACAGTGTGGGTCAAGCAAACCTCCGATGATGGCATCGGGGCAGATTGCCCGGCATTTTTCGATTAGATCGCCTTCGCAATCATCATACCCATCAGCAATCATCGCGCCGTGAAGCGCCAACAACACAATTTCGACGGGTCCGTGCTGTTCCAGATCATGAAGAATTTCATCGCGAAAGCCTTCATATACCTTTTTCACAGTAGGCCCCGCAGGCTGCGCATGTGCAGACAGGCTTTCAACTACAGACCAACCCTCAGCTTCCGCCAACCGGCGCCAGACATGCAAAGGCGACGTCCAGTATTGGATCGGGTCTGACGTTGCATTTCCATGATGGATAGCCGCCTCTTCGAAGCTCAGCATCCCTGTTGGCAAAGGCGAGAAAGAATTTGTTTCGGTACTCAAACCCGCGATAAAAACTTTCATTTCTTATTCCTTGTTCTTCAAGTCTTCCGCCTGCTCCAATCCGGTGAAACGGATGCTCAAACTGGCAATCATATGAATTAGTATGAGGACAAATGCGATCGGCACGGCAGCGGTGAACCAAATCATTGAAACAGGCAGCAGTTCAGCCTGACGCGCCAGACTGCGCCCCAGAAAGCCAAAAGTGATGTTCATATTGGCCCCAAATAAAGAATACCAGATCACCGGCAGGGTAAAGAGCAGAACCCCAACGGCCCGAATGACGGCCAGCATTGTTCCAAGGGGACCTCTGATTGCGACCATTGCCGGAAACAGCGTTGGGTCTGCCCGGTAACGGAACGCGGCGGATGCACCTAACATACCCGCCCACACCATGGCCCGCCGGGACAATTCCTCCGTCCATACCGGCGGGGCGTCCAGCAGATATCGCGCGAATACCTGCCAGGAAGCCGCCATAACCATGACCAATACCGCCGCGACAGCCCCCCAAAGGGCAATCCTGTTTAACTGCGACGATATCTGATCAAGTGTTACTGCAATGGCGCGCATGAAATCAGTTCCCCTTGGCTTTCTCCCATTCGGTAATCTGATCCTGACTGATCAAACCACTGTTATAGGCAGGCGCAGACGCCGCCCGGAAAGCATCCCGTGCAGACTGATCCAGGCGTTGAATTGAAACTCCTGCAGCTTCCAGCTTTTGAAAAACCGCATCCTGCTTTTTCAGCCACTCCCGGTTGGCCATTGTTGCCGCTTTTGCCGCAGCATCCACGGTAGCCCGATCCTTTTCACCCAGGCCCTGATACCACATCTCGGAGACGATGGTGATCCGAAGGGATGGTGTAATCGCGGCATCCGTGAAATGCTTGATAAAGTCAGTATGACCAAACAACAGGGGCACAAAAGCCGGGTTCAGATATCCATCAGCAACCCCAGTTTGCAAGGCGTTTGGAACCTCCGCCCAGCTGACAATCGTGCCCGCAGCGCCCCAGGCTTTATATAGTTCGATCTGACTTTCATCCAGCGCCCGCATCCGCAAACCGGACATGTCTTTAACAGATTTGATCGGACGTTTTGTATTGAAAATACCAGACGCTTGACCAACGGAATTAACTGCAAGAACCCGAACGCCGGCGGGCGTTGTTTTGGCGTTGATCTTGTCCAGCATGCCGCCTTCATTCAGGGCCTTGTCGACTTCTGCCATATCTTTAAAGAAATATGGAAGACGCAACCCATAAATCAGGCTATCCAACGACCCCACAATATTCAGCGGGGACATGGAAACTTCAAGCAATCCCTGACTGATCTGATCGAACAATTCGTCATCACCGCCCAGTGATCCACGCTGATATTCCTCAGCCTTGATCCCGTTTTTGTTCAGATATGTACTAAAGCTGTTTGCCCAGACATAACTGCCGGATGCTTCCAGATTTTGCGGACTGTCCAGCGCAATTTTCACGTCTGCAAGGGCGGGCTGCACAAAGGCGCTGGTGGCAGCAACCAAAGCACCAAACAGGATTTTTTTATATTTCATTGAACCTCTCCATATTAGTTATTTTGAATAAAACCTTTTGACTACCCTCCTCCAACGAAGCCAAAGGCACGCGGTAAAAACAGACTGAGGGCGGGCACCTCAATCAGCAAAATCAGAACCGCAATCTGTACAACAACAAAAGGAATAACGGATCGGGCAAGGCGCCAGTAATTGACACCCGTAACCGTGGACACAACCAGTAAGCAGCCCCCAAGTGGCGGGGATACAAGCCCAATACAAAGATTAAAGCACAGCACAATACCCAGATGCACCGGATCGGCCCCGTGGGCCAACGCAACGGGTGCAAGAAGCGGCACGAGAAGAGCCAGCGCAACCGGAATATCAAGCACCATACCGGCAATCAGAAAAACCACGTTCAGAACCAGCATATATCCCGCAGGACCCAGGCCGAGGGCCGCAACGATGTCCGAGATGGCTTCGGGAATCCTTTCGATCGCCCCAAGATAGCCCAGTGCGGAAACCGCGCAGATAATAATGAAAATAGACCCGGACAACATTGCTGTTCTGCGCAAGCCCTCAAGAATGGATGCCCATTTCAATCCTTCATAGAACCAGCCTGCGCCCAGTGCTGCAAACACGGCAATTGCGGCGGCCTCTGTCGGGGTTGTCCAGCCGAAAACGATGCCGCCCAGAATAATCACCGGCAGAAGCAACGCAGGCAGTGAGTGGAGGAGAGTAGCCGCAAAAGGAGGCGCCTCACCTTTACTCACCTTCGGATGATCTTCCTTCCAGGCGAATACAGCATTTACAGCAATCAGCGCCGCCGCCAGAATCAATCCGGGAATGATCCCCGCCAGAAAAAGCGACGTCACAGAGGTTCCCATCAACGCGCCATAAAAAATCAGAATGATCGACGGCGGAACAATGGGTCCAATAATCGACGACGCAGCGGTGATCGCACTGGCATAGGTCAACGAATATCCGCGTTCCTTCATAGCCGGGACCAGCGTATTGGATAACGCCGCTGCATCCGCCACGGCAGATCCGGAAATACCTGCAAAGAAGACACTGGTCAAAATATTGACATGCCCAAGCCCACCCCGCAACCGACCAACCAAAGCCATGGACAGATTGATCAGCGCCTTGGTTACGCCGCCGCGGTTCATAAATTCACCCGCCAGAATAAAAAGCGGCATCGCCATCAAGGCAAAAACATCAATTTTCGAGAAAATCTGTTGCGGCAATATGGCCAGATATCGTTCGTTCCCGGTTGACCAGAAGGCCAGTACGGCACTTCCACCGATTACATAGGCAATGGCAAGGCCCGAGCCCAGCAAGATCAACGCAATAAAGGGAACCAGCTGTATCATGCAGAAAGCCCTGCCCTGTCTGGCGATAAGTCTGCGGCAACGACCCCTTCATCCTGAATGTCATCGGGAAGCGGATCCCCCATTACCAGAGCTGCGGCCATTCTTGAAAGGGCGGGTGCAGATTGAATGCCGTAACCGCCTTGCCCTGCCAGCCAGAAAAAACCGTCCGCCTGTGAATCGTACCCGACAACGGGACATTTATCTGCGACAAAATTGCGGAGACCGGCCCATTTATGATCAATATACCGCACAGACAAATCAAACGCCTTTTCGATCCTGTCGATACAAATGGCCACATCCAGATCTTCCGGCTGCGCATCGCAAGGTTGGGAAGGGGTCTCGTCGGCCGGGGACAGTAACAATTTGCCCGCGTCTGGTTTCATATAGAATTGTTCATCGATATCAACGATCATGGGCCAATGATCGATTGTCTGGTCTGCTGGTGGGGAAACCAGCAGGGCTGTCCGTCGTTTGGGGACTAGCCCAATGGGCTTTATCTTTGCCAGTCGGGCCAAATCGTCCGCCCATGCGCCTGCCGCATTGACGACAATTGGCGCGTTGAAAATCCCGGCATTGGTCGATATCCGCCATCCGTCTGATGACTTTTCAATATCCTGCACCTCGCAGGATGTAAGGAGGTCCCCCCCCTGTGATTTGAAGGTTTTCAAATAATGCTGATGCAGCAAGTCGACTTCGATATCCGCACAGCCTTTTTCCATAAGAACACGATCCACATACTCCGCCCGCAGGATCGGAACTGTTTCCTTTGCCTCGGACAGAGAGACCGGGACAACACCGCCTCCCAGTTCGAGCCGCGTCTTTTCAAAGGTTTCGGACTGATCCTTGCGGGCAATGAAATACAAACCCCGTGGCCTTAACAGGCCGGTTTCAATAAATCTGGAGTCTGGATTATTGAAAAAATGTCCGGAAGCCCGCGTCAGGGCGCGAATGATCGGGGGCCCGTAGATACTTGAATAAAGCGCAGCGGAGCGGCCTGTTGTGTGATATCCCGGCTGGCTTTCGCGTTCCAACAGAAGAACCCGGGCCCGGCTCGAAAGCTCGGCAGCGATTGATGCCCCTGCTATTCCGGCTCCGACAATCACAATATCACAAGACTTACCCTGCACATTCACCCCCATTTGTTTCTTTAAACCGTAACACCAATTTTCCGATTGGAAAAGTGTTTTTTCCGATTGGAAAATTTTGTGGTGTTCAGGAACAAGGCATTCTATACTTTGCCAATGAGTGATATTTCCCAAACCGATACCCAGCGACTTGATTTTGGTCGCCGCTTACGTGACTTGCGCAGCGAAAGAGGCTGGACGTTATCAGAAGTCGCCCAAAAGTCCGGCCTTGCCATCTCCACGATCTCAAAAGTAGAGCGTGGCGTCATGTCGCTGACCTATGACAGATTGGCCTTATTGGCATCCGGTTTGGGTGTGGACATGGCCACTTTCTTTTCAAAGGATGGCCAGAACTTTGAACCCGGTAGCTTTGCAGTTGCCCGAAATGGAGAATTCGAACGACAGGAAACCGAGAACTATGTCTATGAGATGCTGTTTCCATCCCTTTGGCATAAATCCATGACCCCAATGATGGGAACGTTAAAAGCCCACGATGTTCTCGATTTTGATGCGTTTGTCAGTCACCCCGGTCAGGAGTTTCTGATGGTCCTTGACGGTACGATCACCGTTCATCTGCAAGGAAAAGACCCGGTTCGCCTCAACGAAGGTGACAGTATATATTTTGACAGTACCCGCGGTCATCTTTACGCCTCAGCGGGGGATCAGGACGCCCGAATACTTGTTGTCTGCACCGACACTGAAATTGGCGAAGTTCTGTCGGGATCATCGAAATAACCCGAAAACTACCACCAGTCTTCCCGAATCAAATTGCCTGAAAAGGCACCAAAACTGCCATTTATGGTTAACAAAACATAACCTTGAGTTGCGGTATTGTACCATCACAGATCGTCCGGTAGTAATTTATTAAAATTTTATTAATTTTCTTGGCAGCACTCTTTTTTTTCGATCTATTAGGTTTTCGGCATGCAGGTTACTTACTCAATGAGGGGATCAAAATGAAAAAATTTATCGGAGGCGTAATCGTACTGGCGGCTTTGGCTGTCACATCTTTTGCCCAAACTTCCGAGGCTGCCCTCGTTGGCACCGTCAATACAGGCGAAGCGGCCTATGACATGCTCGCACCAGGCGACATAAGCCCGTCTCCCGCCATTAATATTGTCCGCCATCCAAACTGGGTTGCTGCCCCGGGTAGCGCTGAATGGATTGGGCAGACAAACGGCAATGTGTCAGACCCAGCTGGCGACTACACATTTTCGACAACATTTGATCTTACCGGATTTGACCATACAACAGCACAGATCAATGGTTCAGTCGCAGCCGATAATTCAGCGGCCTTCTTCCTGAACGGAAATGCTCTGGGGATTAACGTGGTTGGCTTTCAGGCACTGACCAATTTTGCCATCAATAACTTCTTCATCGCAGGCGAGAACCTACTTGAAGTCGTTGTGACCAATTTTCAGGGAAGCGGCACCAACCCAATGGGTCTTCTGATTGCCGGATCTGAAATTACAGCGGTCTCCGCCGTTCCACTTCCTGCCGCGCTGCCTCTTTATGGCGCAGGCTTGCTGGCAATTGGTTATGTAGTTCGTCGGCGCAAGTCAAAAGCCTAAGTCGCGAAGACAAAAGACATCTTAAAAAGGGCAGTTTAATACTGCCTTTTTTTTTATTGCAACTTCTTTAGTATTGGACATATTTCGAACCGTTCACTTCTGCAAATACAGTAAACGCGTTGTCCTGGCTGGGCTTGGCAAGCAGCGAAAGAAACACAAAAAAACACCCCACCGCCACAAACTTTCCTCTTCAACTTTGATGATCGAACACACTGCCTTGCCAGTTCGGGTGCGTTAACAAAAGAGCTTGCGCGATAACATTGACAAAACTTTACGTCAGAAACATATGGTCAATCAGACCTGAGCAAATGTGGCAACGCTCGTATTAATTGAAAAAACACTGCACCTTTCTCTTTTTTCGTTGTTCTTCTTCTTATTTTCGCCTTTATAATAAGGTTGTCTGTTTACAGGAAATACGAAACCCAGTTTGAATGATGGTATTGATCGTTATTAGAAAACTCTTCAAATGCGCACTTGTTGCCGGAAGTTTTACATTATTGGGCAACCTTGCATTTGCACAGACTGAGACGGAGTGCACTGAAGTCAGTATCGACTTTTCGGCGTCTGGCACCATGACCCAGAAAGAGAAAATTGCTGCAATGGACCGTGCACTAAACCGGTCATTAAATAAATATGATACCTGCACGACCTCTGACTCCAATGCCTCTTCTACGGAAAATGGAGGCGGCGAAGGTGGGGCAGGACAGGATCAGGGGTCTTCTATACAAGAACAATCGACACAGGCAACCGGCATTTCGGGCACAGCACCACCACCGCCCGTCTCAACCGCCCCCGAAACTTCACCTGAAACTTCGCCCGAAACAACCGCAACCCAGATACCGCCAATATCAAGGCCGAACGGAAAAGCGCCAGACGATATTCCTGCCGAGAATAATGATGATATTTTAGCTCAGAGAATTCGGTCTGCGGCCGAAAACGAGCCCGACCCGGTGAAACGGGAAAAATTATGGAACGAATACAGGAAGTATAAAGGCTTACCGCTTAAAATGGCCAATTAACACAGGAACATAGATATGTACTTTTGGAAAATTCTTGGCTGGATGGGATGTGTCTGCTTTTTGCTGACCAGCTGTGTCACACCTAATCTTTCAATGCGGGTCGGCCCCAAATTTTCATCTGATGTAACAAAGACCGTTGTGACATCGAAAGAAGTTTCCCAAACCAAACTGGATGTAATCATCCCTGTATTTGATCCTGGCATTCCTGAAGATAGCGCTGTTCTGGAAGAAGAACGTATTTGGCCCGAGCTTCGAAGAGCTGAATCTGTTCGTTTTGCACTGCAGTTAAAGGAAGAGCTTGAAAAAACCGGCCAGTTCGGTGCTGTAAGGGTAACTCCAAACACAGAAGCAACCGGGGATATTTATGTCGTCGGCACAATCGTAGAATCAAATGGCAAAGACATTGAGTTTGATCTCAGCGTTTATGACATCACGGGAGAAAAATGGTTTTCTGACACATATGACCATGAAGTTTCCGAGAGATTTCACGACAATATTCGAAACAATGGAAAAGACCCCTACCAACCCGCCTTTGAACAGGCGGCAAAAGATCTGGCGGAACTACTGAGCAATCAGAAACCCGCAGATATGGCTGTGTTGCAGTCAGTCACAGAAATGCGTTTTAGCGCCAATTTCTCGGAAGAAGCCTTCGCTGAGCATTTGAAAGTAGATGGCAATAAAATCGAGTTGGTCAGTCTGCCAAGTGATGATGATCCAATGTTAAAACGTACGCGGGCTATTCGTGTAAGAGATCAGCTGTATACGGACAACCTGCAAAGCCATTACGAAGAATTCAATAGCAAATTATCGGCAAGTTATGAAATCTGGCAACAACAGGCGTTAAAAGAAGAAATTGCGCTAGAGGAAGCCGAGAACAAAAAAATTGGTCAGGCTATTTTAGGAGGGCTTCTTCTATTAGGTGCAATTGGCCTGGCTGCTGCCGGCGGGAATAGTGGAAATTCGGGCAGACAGAATGCAGCCTTTGCAGGTGGCATGATTGCGGGTGCTGGCGGCGCCCTGTTAATTGGCGAAAGCTTCCGGACCAGTGAAGAATCCAAGTTTCATAAAGAGACGTTAGAAGAACTTGGAAAATCCATCGATCAGGAGGTCGCCCCTCAGGTCGTCGAATTTGAAGGCAAGACCAAACAGATCACTGGCGACGCTGCCGCTCAGTTTGCAGAATGGCGCGCCTTTTTGAAAGAAATCTTCGAACAGGAACAAACACCTGCAAAACAACTCTGAACCGGTCTCGTAGATGCTGCAAAAACAATTAGAGGAAGCCGCGACAAAAACACGCCAAAGTGTTCTTATCTTTGGCTTAAGTGCCGCCGTCATTCTTCTCGCTGCCACCTCTTTCTTCTTATTTTCGCGCCCTTTCTCACCTCCCGAGGCAACAGGTCCGCAATCAGGGTCGCAGACAGAGGTAAAAGCTGGCAACTCTGCTCACAACACTCAGCCAAAGATAACGGAACTTAAAAATCCAGCCCCTGCGGCAGGGGAAGCGTCCCCAGACACACCCAACCAGCAGGATGTCCTGACACGGATTGCCAAATTTGAAGAAGAGATCGAACCGTCTTTCAAAAACCCGGACTTCAAGGCATGGAGCGGGCAACGATCAGTGGACCTAAAGGCTGGAAAGGAAGAAGCCATAAATAGCCTTGCCTTGGGAGACAATACCGCAGCTCACAAGAAGATTACCCGCCTGATAGACGACGGGAATATTCTAATTCAGGAGTTTGAAGGCGAATTTGAAGCCGCGATGGACAATGCTCGTACCGCGTTTAAACTGGATGCTTTTCAGGCAGCAAATGAGGCCATCGAAAACGCCCTTACGATAAAAAGTAAAGACCCCCAAGCCCTTGACTTGCAAGAGAAAATCAAAAAACTCCCAGAGATCTTATCGTTAATGGAACAGGCAGAAATTGCGCAAACGGAAAATAATCTGCAAATCGAATATCAACATTCCTTAAAGATTGCGCAATTGGACCCCAGCCGGAACGCTTATGCTCAAAGAGCAGCGGAAATCGAGGCGCTTCTGCTTGACCAAAAATATGAAGACATCATTGTCAGTGGCCACGAAGCCTATGAAAATTCAAACCTGGCAGCGCTAAAACAAACAACCCGATTAGCGGCATCCCTATTCCCTGAGCGGGCTGAAACGAAGGCACTTGAAGACAAGCTTCTCTCGCTCAAGCGCCAAACCGCGTTTAACAACTTTCTGAGCGACGCACAGACCTCCATCACCGATGACAATTGGGAACAGGCCTTGAATGCGTTTAAACAAGCGCAAACCTTGAACCCCGATGATCAACGGGTCGTCGCTGGAATTACCCTTTCCACTCAGATTGCAGGGCATATTAACGCTCTTCAAAGCTTCAATGCCAATCCAGAGCGCCTTGCAAGCAAAGGGGTTCTGCAAAACGCTGAAAAACGGCTTGAGCAAAGCACTCTATTCAAATCTGTCAGTGCAAAGCTTAAATCACAAATTGCAGAACTGGATGCCAACATCGCGGCCTATAACACGCCCTTGTCGATCACTGTTCTGTCCGATGGACTTACCGACGTGTCAGTCAGGGGCGTCGGGCAGGTGGGTATCGTTTCTGAATATGTCATCAAGCTAAAACCGGGGACCTATCGCTTCGAAGGGAAACGGAAAGGGTATAAAACTAAGTCTGTTTCCCTTACCCTTCTTCCGAATACTTCTAACATCCAGGTTAAAGTCATAGCAGATGAGCGAATTTAAAAAGCAGATTGAAAAAGCCCAAACAAGGCAACGGGTGATCATTTTATCCTCTGCTGTAATTGCGTTGGCCGCGTTTCTGATTATGGCTGCTTCTGTTTTCCTGCTCAAAGGCACAATCATCCAAATACAGCCGTTAGACGCACAGCAAAATGCCAGGGTATCTGTGTTAAATGGAATGGCGGTGTATTTTGACGGCTCCCTCCTCTCACTTTCTCGGTTTCCAACCATTGAAGTCTCCAGTGAGGGATTTAAACCCGGCCGAAAACAAATCTCCGCTCAGGAAGAAGGGGCTGTCGCTCAAATTACGCTAGAGCCTTTGCCGGCCACTATCAGGCTCACTACAAACATCGACAATGAAGACACCGCCTGGTTCATTAACGGTCAGCGCGTAGAGGTCACATCTTCGCTGGTCAGGGAATTAGAGGCTGGCGAGTACAAGATTACCGCCTCACATCCTTATTATGATCCGGTGACGCTGCCCCTCACGTTGAAACGTGCGGATCTGGTCGAAAAACAAATTGATCTTAGTCTCCTGACCGGTCGTCTGGAAATAAGCTCACTTCCAAAAGAAGCCCAGCTTTCAATTGGCTCAAAAGACCCCGTTCTTTTACCCGTCAATGAACAACTCACAGGCGGTCAGTATCAGCTAACCATTTCAAAAGAAAATTATGTACCAATTACCGACAGTGTCGAAATTACAAACACCAATAAAGTAATTGTCCGCCAATACCGATTGAAGCAGAGACCTGCTTCCGTGAATATTTCGGTTTTTCCCACTGGCGGAAAACTGACCCTGAATGGCAAACCGGTGAAGACCGGTCAAGCGTTAGAGCTGTCTCCCAATCAGCGCTATTTTCTAAAATATTACAAAAAGGGATTTGGCAGCACGGAGAGAACACTCAACCTGTCCCCAGGGCAAACCGTTTCCCTGGCTCTCAAACTCAAGCTAAAACTCGGAAATGTGATTCTAAAGGCCAGTCCGGCGGCCTCTGTTTTTATCGACGGAAAGCCAGTTGGTAACACCCCGTTAAGCCTCAGGCTGCCAGCATACGAGCATAAAATCTCGTTTCATAAACAAGGATACCAGACGGAAGTCCGCACCATTTTACCGTCCCCCAAAACGGATAAGTCTTTGACGGTGACACTATCAACGCAAGCCGAGGCGCGACGGAGCAAAGCCAAAGCGTCCTACAAAAACGCCCTTGGTCAATCGATGATCCTGTTCAAACCGAACAAAATCATTTTGGGGGCGCCACGCTCAGAAAAAGGACAGCGGGCCAACGAGTTCATTCGCAATGTAACGTTAAAACGGTATTTCTATGTTTCCGAAACGGAGGTAACAGCAGCCCAGTTTCGACAGTACAAACCGGGGAAAACGACGACTGCATCGTCCTTACCGATTACGAATGTATCCTGGCTGGAGGCCGCCAAATTTTGCAACTGGCTCAGTCAACGGGAAAATCTGGAACCCTTTTACCGAATTAAAAAAGGTCAGGCAGTGCAATTCAATCCACAGGCAAATGGCTACCGATTGCCTAGCGAGGCTGAATGGGAATGGCTCGCCCGCAAGGCCAACAAGCGGCAACAAACAAAATTTACATGGGGCGATGAGGATATTATTCCAGAAGAGGCCGGTAATATTGCCGACGAAGCTGCCCGCGGTAAAACACGGTTTTTTGTGCCAAACTATATTGATGGCCATGCAACGGTTGCCCCTGTTTCCAGCTATCCCAAAGAACCGTCACAATTGTTTGATATATTTGGAAATGTCGCGGAATGGGTAACCGATTATTATTCTTTACTACCGCCCGACAAAGGAGCGGAATTTGTTGACCCTCTGGGAGCGGAAGTCTCGGATAAGCATGTGGTGAAGGGCGCAAGTTGGGCGTCCGGTAGTCTCACTGAACTACGCCCGTCTTTTCGCGCACCCGCTATGGACGGTTCTGATAAAATCGGTTTTAGAATAGCGCGCTACCTATAGGGATAACGAAAATGACACTCCGATCACGCAAAACCAAACAGGTTGTTTTTCTCGTTTTAATGACGCTCGTTATTGTGTTCGTCTATCAATATGCGGCGAGTCAGGGTACGTCTAAGCGACTGAACCTCAACACACCTGTTTCATTTCCTGTGGACATCTAGATGAAAAATATATTCACGACTTTTCTTGCTCTGGTTTTCTCCGGTATCGTCGTTCACATCCTTTACGTCAGTTACATTTGGCCCGAAGCAGATCAGGCACTGGCAATTGCGAAACAGGCCGGCATATCGGCCCCCCGTGATCTGGCCGTCATCCTCAAAGACACGGAACAGGAAATCTGCTTCATCCTCATGCTTTGGGGATTTCTGCTGATAATTGGAAAATCCTGGCAGATTGTAAATGAATGGCACTTATATTCTGTCGACCTTCTGGGCAACACTGCTGATCCGTCGGAAACACTGGATACAAAAGAAGCCCTCAAGAAAACACTTCACGAAATTGAGGAACTGTCCGACACAGTTGTTCAAACGCCTCTCATCCAGACCCTGATCAATAGTATCAGACGTTATCTGATCACAAATGACGTGCACAGCACATCCGAAGCAATCACCTTGAGCGTCGATGCACTTGCCATGCGTCAAGAGGCCGAAAACACCGTCATTCGGTATATTATCTGGGCTATTCCTTCTATCGGTTTTATTGGAACAGTCCGGGGTATCGGGCTCGCTTTGTCTCAGGCAGACGAAGCGCTGGCAGGCGATATTTCAGGAATGACAGACAGTCTTGGCGTCGCCTTCAATTCAACACTGGTTGCGTTGGTCATCAGTATTTTCATGATGCTCTTTTTACACAGCCTCCAAAGACTGCAGGATGGGCAACTCGTCAAAACACAGTCTTATTGCGATGACTTTTTTATAAAACGCATTACGAAATAGGTGCATTCTGAGACGCCGTCACGATACTGAAGGATCAAACCTCTCGTTTTTGGACATCATGTCCTGCGGTTTAGGAGCGGTTATTCTCGTTCTTATCCTTCTAAAATTACAGCCAGATGACGCTCCCATTGAGCTTGACCCCCTGCAAGAACAACTGGAACAGATGCAAAAAGAGGATGCCGAGATTGCATCGGCCATTTCCAAGTTACTGGAGAGCAACAAAAAGCTGGATATCGCAACCGAAGAACAAATAAGTCAATATAACGCCCTTCTCGCCGCTATTTCCGCAACACAGGGCAAGATCGATGAAAAGAAAAATCAGCTGGAAACACTGAAGGAACAAATTCGAAAGTCCCCGCCCCTTAAGAAAAAAGATAGTGTACAGAACACCAATCAAGGCGAAGAAACCTACTTGATGGGATTAAAGGTCGAAGGGCCCCGCATTGTCTTTCTGATCGACAGCAGCGCCTCCATGACAGATGAACTTCTGTTGGATATCATTCGGCGAAAAGCCGGGTCTACGCTCGATAAGAAAAAAGCCCCTAAATGGGTGAGAACCCAACGTATTGTAAAATGGCTGGCAAATCGAATTCCGGCCGGATCCCAAGCGGTATTTCTTACTTTTAATGAAAAAGCGGTACCACTGGGTCCTACAACCTGGTTCTCGGGACAAAATGCGACCGCAGTAAAGGCTGTTTTTAAACAGATTTCAGAAGTGGTTCCGACCGGTGCAACAAATCTGGAAGCAGCATTGCAAGCGGCAAAATCACTTACGCCGATGCCAACGAACTATTACATCGTAACAGATGGGCTTCCGACGACCGGTAACTCCCGCTATAAAAGCCTAAATCCCTTTTCCAAATGCACTTCATTGTTCGGGCAATCGAACACGATCTCCGGTGAATGCCGGTATAAACTATTTCAACATACGGTGAAAACCAGTGGGCTGCAGTCCTCGTTCCCGGTGAATATTATTTTATTACCGCTTGAGGGAGATCCTGGCGCCGCTCCCGCATATTGGAGTTGGACATTTTTATCAGGTGGCTTGCTTATCAGCCCGGCGCAGGAATGGCCATGAAACGTCGCAATCGATCTTTGGAAATATTCAGCCTCTCCTTTCTGGACCTTATCTCCTGCGGGTTTGGCGCAGTTGTGCTGCTGATCCTGATTTCCAAAACAGGTGAAGATGTTTCTTCAGCCTCGATCCAGGAAGCCCAAGATATTGTCGCCCAACTCACCCTTATGGAAAAGCGGATCGCGGACAATCTGGACCATTTGAGCCAGTTACAAGAAGAAAGAAACGTAAAACAAGAGAAAGCGCTAACGGCTGAAAATGAACTGAAAAAGCTCTCGGCCCGGCAAGCTGATGCTCAAGAGGCTGATCAAAAAGCAGACGAGGATCTGCAAGGAATGGAACTGGTCGCCCAATCTTTAAACCGGGCCAGCATTCAACCTGCCACCAATACAAAAAAGCGGGATGACGAGGTTGGCGGTATTCCGGTTGATAGCGATTACATTCTATTTATTGTCGACACATCTGGCAGCATGCAAAGTATTTGGCCCAAAGTCACAAAAGAAATGCAGAATATCCTTAAAATTCATCCGAAAGTAAAAGGCTTTCAAATCATGAATGATAACGGATTGCACTTGATTTCTGCTTACCGCGGGAAATGGATACCCGATACAGCCAACCGCAGGGCCAATGTTTTTAATACGTTCAAAAGTTGGCGAAGCAACTCAAACAGTAGCCCGGTTGAAGGCCTGGAGGTTGCCCTCAGAACCTATGCCAAACCGCAAATTTCTTTATCCATTTATATTTTAGGGGATGAATATAGTGGCAGTTCATTCGATGCCGTGATCGACCGGCTTAACGTCTTGAACAGAAACAAGGCAACCGGTGGTCTGCTGGCCAAGATCCACGCTGTTGGTTTTGTTTCCGCGGGCATTACAGGTCGTTTTTCAGTTCTCATGCGAGAAGTGACAAAACAGAATGGGGGCACCTTTCTGGCCCTTTCACGCAAATAAGACTAATGGGGGAAATAACAGCGAACAACGGAAAAAATATCATCAAAAACAGCATATTAACTTGCATACTGCCTGCAAAAAATACACGTTTTATAAGCATTGAAACCAACTTTGCGTTCTTCAGGAGCAGGGCAACTCTTTAAAGGAGTCATTTTCTTGTACATTAAGCGTCTTGTGGATTATGCCTTCAAACGGAATAAGCGAACCTTTAGTCTGCCCCCCTGAAATACAGATTAACAGTTGTCCCTTCACCAATGGTACTTTCAATATTCATGAAACCACCGGACTGTTCGACATAACCATGCACCATCGACAGACCCAATCCAGTTCCTTCGCCCACTTCTTTCGTTGTGTAGAAAGGCTCAACCGCCTGTTTCTTGACGTCTTCAGACATACCGCTTCCAGAATCCGTAACAGCAATGCGAACATATCGCCCGCCATTTTTCACCCTTTCGTCCTCTGTATCACCATCCACCACGACGGGTTCTACCAAAATGCTCAACTTTCCCGCTTCTGGCATGGCGTCCCGGGCGTTCGTCGCCAGATTAATCAATGCGTTATTCAACTGAACAGCGTCCGCAAATGCATTTATCTCGCCGTTGCGGATCTCCAAACTGATATCAATATGCTCTCCAAGGCCGCGACCGATCATCTCCAGCGCCTCCTGCACAACAGTACCCAGATTTAAAACCTCATTATTGAGGTGTTTTTGGCGACTGAATGACAACAGCTGATCGATAAGACCCGCGCCCTTGTCCGCCGCACTCAAGGCAGCGCGAATATGTCGATCTGTCGTTTCTTCCTTGATATTTTCACGGGCAAATTCCAATCGCCCGATAATCACTGACAAAAGGTTATTAAAATCATGGGCCACCCCACCCGAGAGTTTCCCCAACGCTTCCATCTTTTGGGATTGCTGGAGTCTGAGCTCAATATTTTTATACTCACTCAGATCGTGAATAATGCAGGTGTAATAGGTCTCGTTGACAAACCGGGACGTTCCGACAGATAAATTTGCGACATACTGACTGCCATCTTTTCGGCGGGCAACAACCTCTCGCACCGCCCCAACCGATTGTTCAATCTTACTATGATCATATACGGAAGTCTGTGGATCTCCCTTTTCTGAAAATTCCAGTGGCATCAGCATCTTTACGTTTTGACCAACAACTTCTTCGGTCGAGTAGCCCATTATCTTCTTGATGGCTTTATTCACCAGAATGATTTTGCCGGTTTGATCGGACAGGATGATAATATCAAGTGCGGCATCAATAACTGTTTGCAGTCTCTGTTCAGAGAGGGCTTTATCTCTAAACTCACCATGTTCCTGATTTACACGAGAGAAACCTGCAAGGCTTCGTTCTATGCTTTTAAACCGAAGCAATATTGCTTTTTCATCGCCGAAGACAATCGCAGCCCCTTCGCAACGATACTCCCGCATCACTTCATCAGGGCCTTTCAACTTTTGCCGAGAAAACAGGTTATCGCGGCTACCCGAGCAAAAGCTTAAAAACCGCTCGAACCCGCTGCCAAAAAGCGTCACAAGATTTTGGTTCTGTTGCAAGCAGAACCGCTTCTTTGCTGCCGGATTAAGCGCCAGAATATCTCCTTCGACGGAGAGCAGAAGACTGGGGATCTTATCGGAATGTGTTATCAGGTCAAACGATGCGCTTATCATAAAATATGTCTAGGACCGTTTAAAATATTCACGACCATCTTCGCCATTCTGGGTAAAATAAAGGACAACACGGCATTGATCGGCGCCACTGGCAATCGTCTCTTTCAGTTCAACTTTAGCGTATTTTACATTCTCAGACGCAATATGCCCAAAAACATTTGATGTCATCATACACAGTGACGGCCGACCGAGGACGCGATCTCCAAAAGGGCATTGACGATTGCCAAAAACAATATAGTCCTGCGTTTCTTCAACGATATAAAAGTCGCCTTGTATGCGACGCTTTAAGTCCAGTAAAACTTCGCCAACCTGCTCTCTTGTCAGATTAGATAAACTCAATGCGTCTTTATAGTCGCGATCAATTTTCGAACCGATAGCCTGCCCGACAAGACTGACATACCCTTCGGCCTCATCAATTCCCACAACATCTTCAAGTGTTCCGGACAGTTCTCTCAGTAAGTCAAGAAGAAAACTCTCCCGCTGTAAGGGTATTGACGCCGTTTCTACTGAATTTGACATAGATAATTCCCTTATAAATACACTCCTATAACTAAAGCACAGGATACTTAATGAATTCTTACTTGCCGCAAAAACAATCGCCATACGAGTACCGATTTCGCCAGAATTCTCTCTTATTCCGAGTAGAATAAACGCCTGGAAGGAACACCCCGAATAAACAGGACGATCTTCTGGTTTCGCACGTCTTAAACGGTCTCTTCAAACTGAAGAAATCGACTTGCTTACAACGAAATACAGGACTCCAAAGCGCGGACTATACCTTAATGTACTACGCTCTGACCTGCTCTAGAAATTTGGTAACTTCTGACTTCAGGTTTGTCGAACAGTCATCCAGTTCTCGCACGGCAGTAAGAACGGACGTGGAAACATTCTGCACCTCATTCGAGGCTTCTGTAACACCCGCAATGCTGGAAAAAACATTTTGCGTTCCTTCCGCTGCCTGATCGACATTCCGAGCAATTTCTTTCGTCGCGGCAGTTTGCTCCTCCACTGCCGCGGCAACTGACGATGCAATCTCTTCGATTTGATTGATGGTGGTCGAAACATTTTCGATCAGTGAGGCAGCGTCTTTTGTGGAACTTTGAATACCACCGATCTGATTGCCGATATCTTCGGTCGCCTTGGCCGTTTGGTTCGCAAGGTTTTTCACCTCACTCGCAACAACCGCAAAGCCTTTGCCTGCATCACCGGCCCGCGCAGCCTCAATGGTTGCATTAAGAGCCAGTAGATTGGTCTGTTCCGCAATGTCTGTAATGATATTGACGACTTCACCAATTTTTTGTGCCGACATAACCAGAGTATCTATGCTTTCCTTGGACTGGGATGCCTGAGCAACAGCTTCCCGGGCGATATTGGTAGACTGATTGACCTGATGACTTATCTCATTACTGGAGGCGGTCAGCTCTTCTGTCGCAGCAGAGACCGTCTGTACATTCTGCGAGACAACCTCAGACGCGCTCGAAACCTCGTTGGCCCGATTGAGTGAATTTTGGGCCGTATTGGCCATGGTCTCTGCGTTGACGTTCAGCTTGCTGGAAACTGTCGTGACCGAATTGACAACGCCGCCAATACTCGTCTCAAAATTTTCTGCCATTTTGGATAGAAGCGCGCGCTGGTCTTCCCGGTTTTTCTCCTCAGCTTGCAATTTCTCCATCCGTGATTGTTCTTCAAGTTGTGCCCGCTCATCATTGGCTTTCTTTTCTGCCAGGCGTTGCTCCTTGTCTTTTTCCCGTTGCTCGATAATACCGTTCCTGAAAATTTCGATGGACTTGGCAATGGCCCCGATTTCATCCGTTCGGTCCTGAGAAGGCACTTCGATTTCAGTATCCCCACCGGACAACTGTTCGACCACTTCCGTGATTTCATTGATCGGATCAGAGATTTGCCGGGCAATCCGGAAGGCCGCATAAATAGCGCCAGCCAATATGATCAGGACAATAAACAGAGTAACAAGGAGAGAGTTTGTAATCTCACCGAAAACCTCGCCCGCAGGCAATTCCACAAAAACAAAAGACTGGATCGTTGGGATCCAGGCAACACCCACAATCATTTCCCCTTTGTCACCGTCGTAATTGGATATTCTAACCTGACCATCTGTACCAAGCAGAAGTTCTTCAGCTATTTCTTCCATACCTTCAATATCAGAAATATTCGTATTCCCGATCAAGCTGCTATCGCGATGAAGCTTGAACACTCCTTCGCCAGATGTCAGCCAGACCTGCCCGGTTTCACCAACCTGAAAGCTTTCGATATATTGGGCGATCTCTTTTGCGTCGACACCAAGACCGACGGACGCAATCTTTCCCTCCACCTCTAAGCGGATATTGGTAAAAAGCTTCCATTCATTCCCGGTGCTTTCACTCCTATCAAGAACCATTTCGTAGGGTGCCCCGCTGGAAACAAAACCATCGAACCAATATTTCATATTGTCCGAACCGGCCTTGTTAAACCCATTTTGATCATAATATTTACGCGTAACATTGGACGCAAATGTGGCACTAAAGGCGTTTACATCCTCGACAATACTGCTGGCATACTCTGCCCAATCGTCGATTCCTTCTTCAGGTTCCCCTGCAGCAAACCAGTCCTGAACATAGGTGTTGCTCGCAATACCACGTGAGGCGGTCAGATATACACTCAGCTTCTTCTCAATATCATTCCGAATAGCACGGACATGGGCCGGAAATTCATTTTCGTACAGCCTGTCTGAAACCAGCGAATGGATTTGCAGATAGCTTACAGTTCCCGCAATCAGCACTGTTCCCGTCAAAAGGAAGGTTATGAGGTAAATCAATTTTTTGCCAAACGACATTTTTCACTCCAAGATGCGTTCCGGCGAACGCAAAGGCCGAAATTAGTGCTATTTACATTAGAATATATTGGTATTACAGGAATACGTTACTTTTGCCTTAATTTATCTCTTTTGCAGCCAATTAATGTTTCAATTCGGGTAAGCAGCCCAGCGAGTGCCGTTCAGGGGATTATAAGATCCCTTTATTATCGAAACAGCGTTCTATACAGTTTACCTTCTGGCGTACAAGACGCTAATCGTCAGACTATAGAAGTATGAGAGACGACCAAACAGGTGCCCTTAGATATGTTCAGATCCCTTTCGCAAAGAGCGTTTGACGCATTAACCTCTGAAGATACCGGGCAGGTTGACAAAGATATTTCAGAAAACTCATATAACGATCAGCCCAAGAATTTTACGATCCATATTATGTCGCTTTCATTAACGAAAACAGCAGATGGATTAATCGACCCCAAGTTGATTTTAAGTTGGATATTGTCATCCCTGGGTGCGCCAGTATATTTCATCGGCATGCTGGTTCCAGTGCGCGAAGCGGGCGCCCTGTTACCACAGCTTTTCATAGCGGGTTTTCTTAAATCTCGCCCCAAACGCAAATATGCGTGGGTCTTGGGCTCGGTTATTCAAGGTGTCTGTGCCGTTGGACTGGGCCTATCTGTTTTGATGCTGGAAGGATTTTCATTGGGCGTCGCCATTATTGGCTTATTGGCGTTACTGGCAGCCGCCCGTAGTATCTGCTCAGTTTCCTATAAAGATGTATTGGGCAAAACAGTGGATCGATCCAATCGAGGAACTGCAACGGGCGCGGCGAGCTCTATGGCCGCTGCATTTGTCATCCTGTACGCGCTACTGGTCACGTCGGGTATATTCGACAAACAGTCTCTGATTACGCTGGGTCTGTTTTTGGCTGGTATTTGCTGGATCAGTTCCAGTCTCCTCTTTTCAACCTTGACCGAGGAAGAAAGTGACATCGAAAGCAAAAGTTCGCCGATCGATATTGCCCGGGAAAATCTGGAGTATCTATTGCAGGATCGCCAGCTTATTCTGTTCATATTGACACGCGGTCTTTTAATGGCCACAGCCCTTGCGCCGCCGTTCATGATTGCCCTGGCAATCAACAGCGTTACCGATTATGCCGGTTTGGGACTGATGCTTCTCGCCTCTTCTCTTGCCGGACTTTCAAGCGGCTACATCTGGGGACGCCTCGCAGATCGCTCCAGCCGGAAAGTCTTGATGCTGTCCGGTCTCTTTGCTGGCTGTGCCTTGCTGGCAACGGTGATCTTCGCGCTTACAGGACTACTGGAAACCGCATGGATTATGCCCGTCACCCTGTATGCGTTGATGATCTCCTATCAGGGCGTGCGTCTGGGACGTTCAACCCATCTGGTGGATATGGCTGATGAAAACAGACGAGCCCCTTATACGGCGCTCTCCAATACCATAATTGGCACATTATTACTGGCTGGGGGTGGTTTTAGTTTCGTGGCCGCCGCGTTCGGTGAAATTGCCGTTCTGGGCATTTTTAGCGGGATGTGCTTTCTGTCGATGATCAGCGCGTATTTTCTCATGGAAGCGCAATCCTGAAACGGTGGATTGTCCTTACAGAAGAATGGGTATGGCGCACGCTGAGGCCATGTGATTCAATCTAAGAACCGAGGATCTTAAGAACCAAGGATCGTTTGGACAAAAAAAGTGCCAGCTCACCGCGTGAACTGGCACTTTTTCATAAGATAGTTTAGGGAAAATTACCCTAAGAAACCTTATTTTACCTGCAAATTAATCGCTGAAGATTTATTGCGGGCCTGATCTACTTCCAGGTCGTAGTTGATTGAGTCACCTTCGTTCAGGCCACTCAGACCAGCGCGTTCTACTGCACTGATATGAACAAACACGTCTGTGCTGCCGTCGCTAGGAGCGATAAAACCATAACCTTTAGTTCCGTTGAACCATTTAACTGTACCTGTAGCCATATTGATCTTTCCTTATATTTGATCGTTACGTATTAAAATCTACTTATCTTTTACCGATTTGAGACGGCTTATTCTGTTTTCGCGACCCGGTATTTCCGAGCATACGATTAAGGCCTGCAAGCGGCTCTGTTGAACCAGCCGTGCGATCTTTTGTTTTCAAAGCGTTCCCATCAGCCCCTTTAGGCTTGCGGTTCCCGCGTTTCGGCCCTTGACGATTATGCGTCTTTTTGGGACGAGAGAATTTTGCAGATCCAGCATCAGGAGCTGCAAAGGGTGCTCCGTTGGCTGGCAAGGGATCATTGGCACTTTCGAGCCTGTTCCCGATCAGTTTTTCGATATCACGCAGACATCCCTGTTCTGCTACATCACATAACGAAATGGCGTTGCCTGACCGACCTGCACGCGCTGTTCGGCCAATGCGATGGACGTATGATTCAGGAACGTTCGGCAATTCATAATTAACCACCAGAGACACGTCATCCACGTCAATACCACGAGCGGCAATATCCGTTGCAACCAGAATTGATGTGCGCCCTGCCCGAAAAGAGGCCAGCGCCCGTTCCCGTTGAGACTGGCTTTTATTCCCGTGAATAGCTGCAGCAGTAAGACCCGCCCCTTCCAGATGGCGACTGACCTTGTCTGCACCGCGTTTTGTCCGCGTGAAGACGATGGCCCGTCCGCTTTTATCCTGTGACAGAATCTCGGTCAGGACGATACGTTTGTTTGCTGCAGGAACATGCCGGACGGATTGTGCAATCCGTTCAATCGGTTTAGAAACCGCCGCAACGGCAATTTCGACAGGATTGGACTGAAAATCAGCGGCCAGCTTCCGAATTGGCGGCGGCATTGTTGCTGACATCATCACTGTTTGCCGTTTTTTCGGCAATCGGCTTATAATTTTTCGGATCGTCGGCATAAAGCCCAGATCCAGCATCTGATCCGCTTCATCCAGAACCACCGAGCGAGTTTGGTCAAGCCCAACAACCCCTTCGTTCATATGGTCCAGTAACCGGCCCGGTGTAGCGACAACAATATCGACACCAGACGCCAACGCCTTGATTTGCGCTTTCGGTTTAACACCGCCAACGACAACCGCAACGGACACGTTCAGGAATTTTGCGTAGTTATGAATATTCTCACCGATTTGGGCTGCCAATTCACGAGTAGGCGCCATAATCAAGGTGTGACATTTTTTTGCTCCGGGCTTTTGTCCATCTTCAACAATTTTTTGAAGAAGAGGTAAAACAAAAGAAGCGGTTTTTCCGGTCCCTGTCTGCGCTATACCCAATACATCATGACCCGCAAGCATGGCAGGAATGACATCGGCTTGGATAGGAGTAGGAGTGGTATAACCTTCGATTTCTATCGCTCGAAGTAAAGACTCGGCAAGTGCGAGGTCTGTAAACTTTATCAACTAGTCTCTTTCACCGACCTGTAATTGCAATGCACATTTTTCGTGCTGAGCAGAGGCCGTTTTGTTCTGGAAGCTTGCGTAGAAGAGCTGCCTTTTTTAAATCTGATCCAAAATGGATCTTTCAGGCAACGATATCAATACGACTTATTGCTAGAATATCACACCGTTGCTGACAATTTGATCAACTACGCCCGGCGCGATGCAGAGAATTGGTCATAGTTCCGCTGGAATAGCAAGACAAATCTTTTTGGGGCGGACAAATACGATCACCATACAGAGGGTTTTTCGTATTTATGGCCGGCACCAAACCGCCACAACCCTTATCATCGACCCACCCCTAACAACAACCATTCATAATAAACCATTGAAATAAAATGAATATTTACCGATCAGTAGCCACATGAATTGATATCTGTTGAAACCAACTCATTCATTTTCGCCGCCCTTCACTATATAACCCGCGTCGCATACCATGATCCTGAATATCGGGTCAATTTGCCAACCGACTTGGTAACCTGGTCTACTTTCAGAGATAGATTCTCTCTTCAATGGGCGTGCTATCGATCAGTTTTTCCAGAATCTGACAAAACGCCACTTCAGCGCGGTTTAACTGGGCTTTTGGATTTTGGACCACATATACATCAATTGCCGGCGGAGAGGTATATGGCGGCAATCGCCATAAAACACCGCTTTCCACGTCCCGCTTTGCCACATGGATCGGCAGGGGGCCAATCCCCAGGCCTGCAATAATCATGCGCCGAACTTCTTCCAGATTAGCCGACGTTCCGACCACTCGGTCATCCAGATTGGCTTCAGCCCGCATCAGGGCCACCAGCCTCAAGGCGTCCCCCATCTGATCCGTCACAAAACTGACGCTGGACTGACCGGCCAAGTCCGTTGGGCGAAGATCTTTCACCCCAAACAAAGGATGAGAAGGACCGCAAAAAAGCCCGAAATGTTCCCGGAACAGACGCTTATAGTGAAGCTTTGGACTTCTGTCCTTTACCAAACAGATCCCGATGCTCGCCCGCCTTGCGACCAGATTTTCGATCGCATACCGACTTGCCGAAATCTCTATGGACAGGGTAGCGTGCGGATGTTGCTGATGAAATCTGGAGAGGGCGTCATCGAAAAGGGGACATTCCACATGACTGGCCATTGCAATGCGTACATGACCGCGAATGTCATCTTCAGTATCGCGAAGAATGGTTTCAAAACGCAGGATCGTACCCTGAATTTCGATAATTTCCTTTTCAAGCAGCTTTCCTGCTTTTGTTAGTCGAAAGGACCCCGGCGACCGAAGAACCAGTTGTTTGCCCAGCCGTTCTTCCAAACGTTTGAGGGATGCCGAGACCGATGGTTGACGCAAACGCAATCGATTAGCCGCATCTGTAATACTTTTGGATTTTGCAATGACCAGAAAGGTTTTAAGCAAATTCCAGTCCAGATCACGGGCCAGTTTTTCCGGAGATAGATTTGATGAAGAAGCCATTATAGTCTCAAACTATAGTTATTATTCTGCATATCTATTTGATCTATACAACCCTATCTGGCAGCTTTCAACGTAATTTCTTGGGGGGCTTATGTCTATTGAAACACGGGAGGCGCGGCAGCCTTGGATATTGTTGTCACCAGCACTGACATCAATATTGCTGCTTCTGATTGTGCCGTTGATGTTCATCATCGTTTATTCGTTTTGGCTTCGCACGGCCACGGGCTCAGATCAGGTCGGCTTTTTTCTCGATAACTGGATAGAAGTTCTAACCGATGTATTTTACCGTGATATCCTGATACAGACGCTACGCATTGCGCTGATCACGACATTCTGTTGCGCCCTGATGGGATACCCGGCGGCCTATTACATCGCCCGTTCCAATGGCAACAAAGCTATGCTTTTGCTGCTACTGATGCTGCCCTTCTGGATCAGCTATATTATCCGTACCATGTCATGGATCAATATTCTTGGCGTTTCCGGTGCGTTGAACACCCTTATGATCAGTATCGGTCTGATCGATGAGCCTATTCAGATGCTGTATAACGAAGTCACCGTTATTCTGGGTCTGGTTCATTTTCTTCTCCCTTTCATGGTCCTCAATATCTATGTAAGTCTTGAAGATATTGACCCCAATCTGGAAGACGCGGCCTGTTCGCTTGGGGCCTCCCGCTGGCAAACCTTTCTTGAAGTAACGTTGCGACTGTCGCTGCCAGGATTGGCCGCAGGCGGTCTGCTTTGTTTCGTGCTGGGCGCCGGAACCTATATCACGCCGGTCATTCTGGGCGGACCAAGAGACGCCATGTTTGCCAATCTTGTATTTGAAGCGATCATCACGCAACTGGACTGGCCACTTGGATCGGTTCTCTCTCTTGTCCTGATCGTTGTGCTCGGTGCCATCGTCATGGTTTACAACCGCTTTTTGGGAATGCGTCAATTGATGAAAGGGCTTGGCTGATGGGATGGAATTTCATACGGCTTTGGACAGCGCTGGTTTATGTGTTCATGTTCCTGCCCGTCGCAGTTGTCGTTCTGCTTAGTTTTAATGCAAATCAGTTTGGTAGTTTCCCGATCACCGGCTTCTCCTTTCGGTGGTTCGTCGAACTGGCAGGCAATGATGCCATCATCAGGGCATTCCAGACGTCGCTGCTATTAGGCGCACTGACCGCAATAATTTCAACAACACTTGGCGTTCTGGCCAGCCTGGCGCTCGTTCGATACAAAGTGCCGGGCGGAAATTTCATCAGTTCTCTGCTGATTGCCCCCATTCTTGTGCCCGAAGTGGTGCTCGCCGTTGCCCTTTTACTGTTTCTGAATTTTATGTCGATCCACAAGAGCTTTTTCATGCTGCTCATGGGACATGTCATCTTCACGCTGCCTTTTGTGGTTCTGGTTGTGCAGGCCCGCTTGATCGGTATTCGCCGGGATGTTGAAGAAGCGGCAATGAGTCTTGGAGCAACACCAATACAGACTTTTTTCCAAATCACGCTTCCCTTGCTGGCCCCCGCGGTATTCGCAGGAATGCTTTTCGCTTTTACCATCAGTTTTGACGACATAACCGGCACCCTGTTCTGGAAGCCCGGTGGCATTGAGACTGTCCCTACGCAAATTTTTGCCATGCTCCGCAATTCCATATCGCCGGAAATCAATGCGCTTGGCTCAATCATGATTTTCTTCACCGTCGGGGTTCCCTTGATCGGGGCCGCCATCGCCCGACGGATGGCTGGTAAGCAAAGTAACTAAACCGACTTGATGACGGACCAATAACAGAGAGGATACTATTATGGACGATACAAAACGGTACGAACGATTAATCGAACGATACAAAAACGGCGATCTTGACCGCCGCAAGTTTCTGGGCCTGATCGGCGCCGCAGGACTGGCATACGGACTGCACACGCCCTTTGCCAAATCTGCCTTGGCAGCCGCGAAAGAAGTCCGGTTTGACGGCTGGGGTGGCGTCGTGTCCGAAGCTTTTCGCAAGCACGCCTTTGCACCTTACACGGAAAAAACAGGCATCAATGTTGTGGACGGCACCTTTGGGAGTGGTGACGAATATCTGTCCCGTGTGAAAGCCAGCCAGAACGGCGAATATAACATTGCCCACCTGTCTGGTGTTTTTGACTATGCCCGCTACCATGGCCTTGGTCTCACCAGCACATTGAACGAAGCCAACATTCCAAACCTCAAATATGTCATTCCAAAACTGGCAGACGTTTTCCGCGGCATTACTGATGGCAAACTATCCTGCGTTCCTTATGACTACGGAACTACCGGACTGGCCTATAACCGCAAATATGTATCCGATGACGAAATGAAGGAAAAAGGCGCGAATATCCTTCTGGAAAAACGGTTGAAAGGCAAGATCGGTGGCTGGGGCGACTGGCGCACCAGAATCTGGTATGCCTCTTTGCAAACTGGACAGAACCCGAACGATGCGAAAGACATGGATGCCATCTGGGAAGCCTTGCGCACACATCGTGATCTTCTCCTGAAATACTGGGGGTCAGGTGCTGAACTGATGAGCCTGCTTGCCGAAGAAGAAATTTATGTAACTGAAGCCTGGTCCGGGCGGGTCTATGCCCTGCAGGAACAAGGCCATGACATTGGCTACATGGATCCGCCAAATGGTTTCGGTTGGCAGGAATGTCTGTTTGTCATCAAAGGCTCCCCAATGGAAGCCTGTGAAGAACTGCTGAACTTTATGCTGGCACCGGAAACATCCATTGCGGTTGCTGAAAGCCAGAACTATCCACCGGCACTGGATCCGAACAAGGTTGATCTGGGTAAAAAGATACCGACTTTGCCAGCGTTTGATCCAAAAGGCACACTTGAAGGCCTGACATTTGCGGATCCCAATTACTGGAATGGGAATGAACAAGACTGGTCCAAGAAATTCGGCCGAATTCAAAAGGGTTACTAAGTCTGAAAATCTTCCGTCGCCGGTCGGCGGCGGAAGACCGCTACTATCTGCGAGGAAATTTCCGTGAGCGCTGTTAAACTTCATAATATTGTCAAGAAATTCGGTGATTTTACTGCCGTTCATCCCATGTCGCTGGAATTTCCTGAAGGCAGCTTTGTTACCTTTTTAGGACCCTCTGGCTGCGGCAAAACCACCACGTTACGGATGGTCGCCGGGCTTCTTGATCCATCGGAAGGCGACATTTATGTTGGCGATCGACAGATAAACGACACACCCATTCACAAACGCAATCTGGGGGTCGTCTTTCAAAACTATGCGCTTTTTCCCCACAAGACCGTGGCGGAAAATGTTGCCTTTGGTTTGAAATACCGCGACGTTTCAAAGCAGGAGCGACAAAAACGGGTTCAAGAAGCCCTTGAACTCGTACAACTGCCCCATCTGGCCCAAAGTTATCCAAAACAGCTTTCAGGCGGACAGCAGCAAAGAATTGCACTGGCCCGCGCTATTGTCATTGAACCGGATGTCCTGTTATTGGATGAGCCCCTTTCTGCCCTTGATGCCAACCTTCGAGAAGACATGCGGGTAGAGTTGAAGCGCATTCAAGAACAGATCGGCATTACAACCATCTTTGTAACCCATGATCAGTCAGAAGCCCTTGCGATGTCGGATATTCTGGTCGTCATGTCAAACGGCCGGGTGGAACAGGTCGGGGCACCAGAAGAAATCTACACCAACCCGACAAGTTGCTTTGTCGCTGATTTTCTGGGTACCTCTAATATTCTAGAAGCGGAACCGCAAGTACGCGACGGCCAATCCGGCTTGTTTGCCCAAGCCGTTGGGTTTGTTCCGCTGCCTGAAAAACAAATGAAAAAAGTCAACGGCCAGGCAAGCGCCTCCCTTGTCATTCGGGCAGAGAAGATCCAGCTTTTGGCAGAAAACACGCCTTCGGACGGCCGGATTGAACATCAAGGCCGCATCGAAGCCGTTGATTATCAGGGACAGCTCGTCCGTTACTTCGTCGATATACAAGGTCACAAATTTCAGGTTTTAAATATGCTGAGCATTGGCGGTGCGCTCACTGAGGGCCAGACTGTCTCCGTTCGTTTCCGGCCAGAGGATTGCATTGCTATCGGAGAAAACACCTAATGGTCAGTCACCTTTTTTATCAGACCGGAACGCGGCGCCCGACATTGGCCGAAGCCCGTGGTATTTATATGTGGGATGTCGATGGGCGGCGGTATCTGGATGGCTCATCCGGGGCGATGGTCTGCAATATTGGGCATTCTAATCCGAACGTGCTGGCTGCCATGCGCCAGCAAATGGAAAAATCCACGTTCGGGTATCGCCTGCATTTCGAAACAGAACCATCAGAGCAACTAGCGGCGAAGGTGGCAGGACATGCGCCCGAAGGTCTGGAAAAAGTATTTTTTGTATCTGGTGGATCTGAAGCCGTTGAAAGTGCAATAAAACTGGCGCGCCAATATGCGGTTGTCAGTGGTCAGGAAAGTCGCTGGAAAGTAATTTCACGATTGCCCAGTTATCATGGCTGTACTTTGGGGGCTCTGGCGCTCACCGGGTACGATCCCCTGACCACCCCTTTTTCGCCAATGTACCAAGCCATGCCAAAAATCCCGGCACCCACGGCTTATCTGGATAAACGCAATCCCGATGACGAACAAACCGGCCTTCACTACGCAAATATGCTGGAAGACAAAATCCTTGAAGAGGGACCCGAAAGTGTCCTTGCATTTATTGTTGAACCGATCGGCGGCGCGTCTACCGGAGCGCTTGTTCCGCCCAGAGGATACATGCAGCGCATTCGCCAGATTTGCGACCAATATGGGATCCTGCTTATTTATGATGAGGTCATGACGGGCGGCGGACGAACAGGTAAGTTTTTTGCAGCGGATCATTGGCCTGCCCGGCCAGATATCATCACCTTTTCAAAGGGCTTTGCCGCAGGATATTCACCGCTTGGCGCCATGATAGCCGATGACCGTCTGGTCAATTCAGTCGTCGAAAGCGGGGGATTTTTACACGGATTTACCTATGCAGGTAACCCGCTTGCCTGCTCTGCCGGGCTGGCGGTTCTCGACGAAATTTCTTTACAGGGCATGGCTGCAAATGCTGAGGCCATGGGCCGGTTGCTGAAACAGGAATTAACAAATCTGATGGACCGCTACCCGTTTATCGGGGATGTGCGGGGACAAGGGCTTCTGCTGGCGTTCGAGCTGGTTCAGGATCGCGACAGCATGGCACCCCTTCCCAAAGAAATGAACGCTTACCTGCAACTGGTTGACTTCGCCTATGCCAACGGATTGATTATTTATTCGAGACGGACCCGAAACGGTCTTGCTGGTGATCATTTTCTTGTTTGTCCGCCGATGATCATCACCAAAGAACAGATCGGCGAAATTCTTGAAATGCTGACCAAATCTCTCGACCAGTTTGCAGATCAGAACAAATTGCCGGTCAACAAGGCCCACTGAAGAGAAACCAATATGCGCAAAATCATTATCTCCTGTGCCATCACAGGATCCATACACACGCCTTCCATGTCCGACTATCTGCCGGTAACCGGCGAACAGATTGCCCAGCAATCCATTGAGGCCGCAGATGCCGGTGCGGCTATTATTCATCTGCATGCCCGCGATCCGAAAAGTGGACAGCCTTCCTCCCGACCTGAGGACTTTATGGCTTTTTTGCCCGATATTAACCGCACATCAGACGCGATCATCAACATATCTACGGGGGGCAGTGCCCTTATGTCGCTGGAAGACAGGCTGGCCGCCCCCCTACTGGTGGAGCCGGAAATGTGCTCTTTGAATATGGGGTCCATGAATTTTGCGCTTTATCCACTGGCCGAGCGAATTACGGACTGGAAGCATAACTGGGAAAAGCCGTTTCTGGATAATTCCGATGATCTGGTTTTTAAAAACACACCCCGGGATATTGCATTTGTGTTGGAACAAATGGGGCAGAAACTCGGTTCTAAGTTCGAGTTTGAATGCTATGATGTGGGACATCTTTATATGTTGCGTCATTTTGTAGATCGGGGTCTTGTCGAAAAACCGCTGTTTATCCAATTCGTGTTTGGTGTCCTTGGCGGAATAGGAGCTGACCCGGAAAACCTTGTTCATATGAAGCGCATTGCCGACAAATTATTTGGCACAGATTTCGAGTTTTCTGTTCTGGCAGCGGGACGTCATCAGATCCCACTTGCGACAATGGCGGCGGCAATGGGCGGACATGTTCGTGTTGGGCTGGAGGATAATCTGTATATTGGAAAAGGCGAACTCGCACACTCCAATGCAATACAGGTTCAGAAAATTCGAAAAATTGTCGAGGATTTGGGACGCGAAATTGCAACGCCAGAAGAAGCCAGAACCCTGTTATCCCTAAAAGGAAAAGAAAAGACAAAATTCTGATGACCGAGATTGTACTAAGAAAAGCAACTGAAGCCGATTTGACCGAGCTGAACAGCGCGCTACAGCAATTATCCGAACATATGGGTGACCCCCATGCCATTACGGACACCGAGCTGGGCAAACTGTTATTCAACGACCCTGTTCAGGCCAACGCGCTTGTTGCCGAAAAGCGCGGGGAAATTGTCGGTACCGTCATGTATTCACCCTTTATTTCAACCACCAAAGGGGGGGCCGGAATTTACATTTCCGATCTTTGGGTTTCCGCTGCAGAGCGAGGACAGGGCCTTGGCCCCAAATTGATGTCTGCTGCAGCAGATCACGCGGGTTTCGACGTGAAATTGATCCGACTGGCGGTTTACCACACCAATCCAGACGCCTTTCAGACATATTTGAAATTGGGTTTTAAACCCGATGAAACAGCAGAATTTCTATCGTTGGCAAGCAGCGATTTCAAAAATATAAGAGGAAAAAAATGAAAGCTGTATTTGACGGACGCCAATGGAAACACGATCCTCAGAATTTCATGGCCAATGGTAAAACTCTCCCCAATCCAGAACAGCCAGCCCGGATCAAGATCCTTCAGGATGGCGCGATGGAAGCAGGTTGCACCTTTTTAGAACCCGAAGATCATGGGATTGGCCCGATTGCGGCCGTTCACTCCCCCCAATATCTGACATTTCTGAAAAATATCCATGTACGATGGAAGCGAATTGACGGCGCGTCTGACGAGGTTATTCCCAACATACATCCGAACCATCGTCATACCAATTATCCCAGTTCAGCGGTTGGACAGGCAGGGTTTCATCAGGCCGACACCGCCTGCCCAATTGCGGAAGGCACATGGGAGGCCGCCTATTGGTCAGCCCAATCTGCCGTGTCTGGCGCGGATATTGTTCTGGACGGCGAAAAATCCGCCTATGCCCTGTGTCGCCCGCCCGGACATCACGCTTTTGCCGATCTTGCCGGGGGCTTTTGCTTTCTCAATAATTCGGCAATTGCCGCGGAATATTTTCGGTCCAAAGGGTTACGCCCTGCTATTCTCGACGTTGATGTTCACCATGGAAATGGAACACAGGGCATCTTCTATGATCGAAATGACGTCCTGACTGTTTCGCTTCACGCAGACCCGGATCGTTTCTATCCGTTTTTCTGGGGTGGTACGCAGGAGCGCGGTGAAGGAATCGGCGAAGGGTATAATCTGAACCTTCCTCTGCCGCGAGGAACCGGGGACGATGACTATCTTGTAACATTGCAATCGGCCCTTGACCGCATCCGGTCTTTTGGGGCGGATGTTGTAGTAATTGCCCTTGGTCTGGACTCTCATGAAAACGACCCGTTACAGGGGCTCTCCATCACAACGCCGGGTTTCGCTCGACTGGGTGCTGCCATCGCGGCACTGGATGTCCCTATGCTTCTGGTTCAGGAAGGCGGCTATCTGTCTGACGATCTAGGGCATAACATCAAAAATTTCCTGACAGGCTTCGAGAATAAATGACCTGTATTGCGGATATTATTGTCATTGGCGGCGGCATGGCCGGATTGAGTGCCGCAGCCGAACTCTCCAAGGATGCCGATGTTATCGTTCTGGAGGCGGAACAAAATATTGGATACCATGCCTCCGGCCGGACAGCGGCGATCTTCATTCGCAATTACGGAAACGCTACCTTAAGGGCGTTGAACACGGTTGCAGAAGATTTTTTTGTTAATCCCGAAGGCATCTCGGACACCGGTCTTTTATCGCGTCGGGGGCAATTGATGTTTGCACAGGAAACCGATCTTCCTGAGCTGGAAAACTATCTTGCCGGAGCGGAGGGGATGGAAGTTTTAACCCCCGCAGAAGCTGGTGCGCTGGTCCCGGTGCTGAAAACCGACTTGATTGTCAAGGCAGCCTATGAAAAATCAGCGCAGGACATTGATGTTGACCGACTTCTCCAAGGTTATGCCCGCTTGCTGAAAACCAAAGGTGGCCGGATCATAACCAATGCACTGGTCGAAGAAATTCGCTTCCAGGACTCCGTCTGGCAGATATCTGCAGGCGGACAGGAATATCAGGCAAAAACTGTAGTCAATGCCGCGGGTGCCTGGGCGGACGAGGTTGCCATGCTGGCAAAGGTTGCGCCCGTCGGCCTAACGCCATTGCGCCGATCCGCGGCAATCCTGCCACGGCCGGACATCGAGGGTTTTGATGACTGGCCCTTGTTTGTCTCAGCATCTGAAACCTTCTACGCCAAGCCGGAAGCTGGCCTTTTGATGGTATCCCCTGCGGATGAAGACCCGGTGACACCGCATGACGCGTGGCCCGAAGATATGGTTCTGGCAGAAGGCCTTTATCGGTTTGAAGAAGCAACCACGCTTCCGGTCAACCGGCTTGAACACAGCTGGGCCGGTCTTCGCACCTTTGCTGCGGACAGAACGCCTGTCGTCGGATTTGCCCCGGACGCGCAAGGCTTTTTCTGGTTAGCCGGACAGGGTGGCTACGGCATTCAAACTGCACCGGCGTTATCAAAACTGACAGCGAACCTCTTAACCGGGCAACAATCATCCCTACCAGCGCATATAGTGCAATCTTTAGACCCGAGCAGGTTTACTTAAAGACAGTTTGCATCGGTGACACCCGGCGGGTTTGCACTGCCATTGAATGTTGTAAATCAGTGCCTAAACCGGCGAGGGCACCCCTTCGATATAGGCGCCGATCTGTCCATTTATTCGAGATTTATAAATTAGCTTCTGAAAAGAGAAACCTGATACTATACCCTTAATTCTTCTGAGCAGCCGTAAAGATCACAGCTCGCGCATCAACGACATTTGACTTGGGAAATGGGGGCCGCAATGGACGCTTCAATGGCGTTAAAAGACTCTGAGGATGCCATTAAACGATCAATTCTACGGCAAGACAAAGCCTCAATTGAGAATGAGATCCGTATCGTACAATCCGTACAGACCCAACGAAGTATGCCCGTATTGATTATTGGCAATCTGTTGGGTGTCTCCATAATCACCTATATGGACCCCTCTGCAATTATCGATAGTTACGCCATTTATCCATTTGCCCTCATTGGACTGATGGTTTTATTCATAATCAGAGGTTTCTATAACCTGCGTGGTCGTCCCCGCCCCGCTCACGTAAGCCTGAGACGTATTCGAACTATCTATTTCATGTCCTTTATTCTTGGGATTTTTTGGGCCGCAGGCGTCGTTCTGGTCATACCACATCTGAGCCAGGTCCATAATATCGCGGTTCTCATCTCCATGTTCTTTATGTGCTATGGCGCGGTCGCTCTTCGGCCCAGCATGCCGATATCGGCAGCTTTGTATATTCTTCCCTTTTTAACAGCCACTGTTATCAGTGCTTATTTCCATGACGTTCTAGAACCCGGCCTTCTGGCCTTTTATACCTTCAACGGTTTTTTTGGCCTTGGACAGTCTGCTTGGCAGAATTGGCAGGACACCACCGAAGCTGTACACTTAACCCTTGAGCGGGTCGCGGTGGAAGCGGAGCATATACGCGTCTTGGAGACAATTTCAAAAGGGCTTGGAAAGTATATGTCCCCGCAGCTTTACCAATCAATTTTTAGCGGCGAACAAGAAATCGAGATCAAGTCAAAACGAAAAAAATTGACCGTCTTCTTTTCCGATATCGTAAATTTCACAGAAATTACAGATCAGCTGGAGCCTGAAGAACTGACAACGTTACTCAATGAATATCTCACGGAAATGTCAGTCGTCACGCTCGATCACGGTGGTACGCTTGATAAATTCATTGGTGATGCCGTCGTTATTTACTTTGGAGATCCCAAGAGTAACGGCGTAAAAAACGACGCGACAGCCTGTGTCAAAATGGCGATGGCCATGCAGAAACGCCTGACAGTTATCCAGCAAGATTGGAAAGATCGAGGACTGATCGATCAGTCGATCCAAACCAGAGTGGGAATTAACACAGGATACTGTACGGTCGGAAATTTCGGCAGTGAAGAAAGAATGGATTACACGATCATTGGAAACACCGTGAATATGGCTGCCCGGTTGGAAACCCGTGCGCAGGCAGGCGGCATCTTGATCGGCAATGAAACCCACTCCCTGGTGAAAGACTGGATTTACGCCGAAGAACAAGAACCTCTTGTCATGAAAGGATTTCGCAAACCCTACCGGACCTTTAAAGTAATCGAAGGCCCTGACGTCGTGAATAGTACCGATCACCTGTTTCATCATCAATCGACCGGCGCAACCATTACAATTGACAGAAACTTGATCGATAAAACCGAAGTCAGGAAGACCCTCCAAGAAGCCCTTGATCAACTCAACCAGACCTGAAACTACCGGTTTGATTTCCTCTCGTTTCAATGGATAGTCACGGGTTAGGTTGTCGGCCAACCTTCAATCGACGGGCCTAAATTCATATTTGGCCAAAGCGCGGAACCAACGCCCTGCCCAATTGCTCGAACTCTTCCCGGCGATGGGTAGATTTTCGCCAGACCAACCCAATTTGTCGGGCGGATGGTTGTTCCAGAGGAACCAGTGATATCCGGGCATCACGCACCAGCGAACTTTCGGTTGCAAGTTCAGGTAACAGGGTAACCCCTATATTGGCGGCAACCATTTGAACAAGTGTAAACACACTGGTTGCTGCAAACTCTGTATGATTTTTATGTTTCTCCAACTTACAGACCTCAAGCAAATGCCCTCTTAAACAATGCCCTTCCTCAAGCAATAAAAGCGGTTCACGCTCAAGCTTGTCTGGTGACATTGATGTCAATTGTGCAAACGGATGCGCTTCAGAACAAGCAAACTGAAAAAAATCGTCAAAGAGAATTTGAACATCCAGTTCCTCAAGGCTGTACGGCAAGGCAATCACAGCAACATCAATAACCCCCCGCCTCAACTTATCAAGCAGTGGTTCGGTTTGCTCCTCTCTTAAAAACAGTTGTAGTTCGGGGTGTTTTTGCCACAGATCAGGCAGGACACTCGGCAAAAAGAAAGGCCCGATGGTTGGAATAACCCCCATATGCAACGCGCCCGTTAGCGGCTCCCGTTTACGGGTGCTGGCAAGTTCCATTATTTCTTCACCAGACCTCAGTAGAGATCGTGCCTTTTCAGCAATTTCCTGACCAAAGGGGGTCATCATCACCGATCGATTTGTCCGTTCTGCAAGGACGGACCCAAGCAGGTTCTCTAAATCCCGAATACCCGCACTGACCGTTGACGGCGTTACGTTGCAGTATTCTGCCGCCCGCCCAAAATGCTTCTCCTCATCCAAAGCGACCAGATATTCCAGTTGTTTCAGGCTTGGTAAAATCTTCATCTTCTTCTCAATATTCGGAAAAACCATATGTTACAGTAAAATAAGATCATTTTACCACATGTTCAACAGGCGCTAACTTTATGTCATGGAGTGAGAGTCAAAACGAAGGGGCGAAGAAGGGGCTGATCAGCTGCCTTGTTAGATACCCAATCTGAACGGCCTTCTTGCCAAAAAGCACAACAAAGCTTGAATAATCGAAATCAAAGGGCAGCTCAATATATATGCAGCCCAACGGAAGGAGAGAAATTATGAGTACAGGAAAATGCCCGGTGATGCACGGTGGTCTCACCACGGTCAGCAAAACCAACACAGATTGGTGGCCGAATGCTCTTAACCTGGACATCTTGCACCAGCATGACACAAAAACCAATCCTATGGGGGACGACTTCGATTATCAGTCAGAAGTCCGCAACCTGGATTTCGAAGGGCTTAAAAAGGATCTGCATACCCTGATGACGGATAGCCAGGACTGGTGGCCTGCTGATTGGGGAAATTATGCTGGCCTGATGGTCCGAATGGCGTGGCACGCTGCAGGATCTTACCGATTGGCAGACGGCCGCGGTGGGGGTGGCACCGGGAATCAACGCTTTGCACCGCTGAATTCCTGGCCGGATAACGTAAGCCTTGACAAAGCCCGCCGCCTCCTTTGGCCCATCAAGAAGAAATATGGAAACAAGATTTCGTGGGCAGATCTGATTATCCTCGCGGGCACAGTTGCCTATGAAGCGGTTGGGTTGAAAGTCTTCGGTTTCGGGTATGGTCGCTCCGACATCTGGCATCCTGAAAAGGATATTTACTGGGGGGCCGAAAAAGAATGGCTGGATCGCAAGCGCTATGACGACGATTCCAATCCGCAGTCACTGGAGAACCCTCTCGCGGCGGTTCAAATGGGTTTGATTTATGTAAATCCAGAAGGAGTTGGCGGGAAACCTGATCCGTTAAAAACAGCAAAAGAGGTTCGTGAGACCTTTGCCCGAATGGCAATGAATGACGAGGAGACGGTTGCCTTGACAGCAGGCGGGCATACGATTGGCAAGGCCCATGGTAATGGAGATGCCGAGCTGTTGGGACCGGATCCGGAAGCTGCTGATGTTGAGAATCAGGGTTTTGGCTGGAGCAATCCATCGGGAAAAGGAAAAGGCCGGGATACGATCACCAGCGGCATTGAAGGGGCATGGACGAGCAACCCGACAAAATGGGACAATGGCTATTTCGAAATGTTGCTAAACCATGAATGGGAACTGAAGAAAAGCCCGGCAGGCGCCTATCAGTGGGAGCCCGTCGATATTCAGGACACCGATAAACCGGTTGACGTGGAGGATCCATCAATTCGCTGTACTCCCATTATGACTGATGCGGATATGGCGATGATCAAAGATCCCGTTTATCGCAAAATCTCGGAACGGTTCTATCAGGATCCTGACTATTTTTCAGAAGTCTTTGCCCGTGCATGGTTTAAACTGACCCATCGCGATATGGGTCCTAAAGTTCGGTATATCGGCCCGGATGTTCCCAAGGAAGATCTTCTCTGGCAGGATCCAATACCAGCAGGAAGTACCCGTTACGATATTGACGCGGCAAAAGCTGAAATCAACGCAAGCGGTTTGTCGATAAGGGACATGGTTTCTACGGCATGGGATAGTGCCCGAACCTATCGCGGATCCGACATGCGCGGCGGTGCAAATGGCGCTCGTATCCGTTTGGCCCCACAAAAAGACTGGGAAGGGAACGAGCCGGATCGTTTGAACAGGGTTCTGTCCATTCTGGAACCGATCAGCAAATCAGTTGGTGCGAGTTTAGCCGATATTATCGTTCTGGCAGGCAATGTGGGTATTGAACAGGCAGCCCGTGCATCAGGACACGCGATCACAGTGCCTTTCTCTCCCGGACGAGGAGATGCGAATGAGGAGGCAACCGATGCAGACTCATTTGACGTACTGGAACCGATCGCGGATGGGTATCGCAACTGGCTCAAGAAAGACTATTCAGTAGCCCCCGAAGAACTCCTGCTGGACCGTACGCAACTGATGGGTCTCACGGCTCCTGAAATGACCGTGCTGGTAGGCGGACTTCGTGTTTTGGGAACCAACCACGGGGATACCGACCATGGCGTTCTGACGAACCGAAAAGGGCAGCTGAGCAACGACTTTTTTGTCAATCTGCTGGACATGAACTTCGCTTGGAAGCCTGCAGGAAATAACCTGTATGAAATTCAGGACCGGGCAACGGGATCGGTTAAATGGACGGCAACACGCGTTGATCTGGTGTTTGGCTCAAACTCCATTTTACGCGCCTATTCGGAAGTCTATGCCCAAGATGACGCAGCAGAAAAATTTGTAACGGATTTTGTCGCCGCATGGACAAAAGTAATGAACGCAGACCGGTTTGATTTGGCCTGAATGACCGTCACAGACAATAACCCTAAAGCCATGGGAGAGTCTTTCTGACTCTCCCTTTTTTTCGGTAAAAGCGAAGCCTGCAAGTCAACCTCAACTCCTCCGCAGAGACGCTCCGAACCTGTTCCGATCAGGCCGTGTCAGGCCGTTTTTCCACCCTAAGACCTGCCACTAGCCATACACAAGATTTGGCAACCAGGTAATGATTTGCGGAAAATACATACAAAGCGCCAAACCCAGAAACTGAAGACCCAAAAAAGGAAGAGCCGCTTTAAATATATCGGACATCGGAATATGATCCGGCGCAACTCCTCGCAGGTAGAAAAGTGCATAGCCGAACGGTGGGGATAGAAAACTCATCTGCATGTTTACCAGATAAAGAACGCCGAACCACAAAACCAGATCCCCGCCGCTTTCTAAACCGAAAGCTGCCGCCCCCAGCCCTTTAATAATGGGAACAAAAATCGGCACACATAAAAGCAGGATACCAACCCAGTCGAGAAACATGCCGAGAATAATCAGCAGAATTTGCATCAAGATCAGAATGCCCCACGGTCCCAGCCCGGTGGCGGCTAAAGATTCTGTTACAAATGTCTGTCCCCCTTCCAGCACATACAGTCCAACAAAAATGGTCGCTCCAAACATGATCCATATCACCATGGAGGATGCTTTAAGAGTTGTAATTACCGCTTCACGCGCGGTATTCCAGTTTAACTGGCGGTGCAAGGCGGCAACAATAAACGCCCCGAAGGTCCCGATACCTGCCGCTTCCACAGGCGTGGCCGCGCCAGAAAACAGGACGGAAAACACCACAAGTATTAAAATAATAGGGGCCGCCATTCGTTGGAGTAACGACAGTTTTTCGCGAAAACTTATTCTCTCGGACACCGGAATGGGAGGTCCTTTTTGCGGATCCAGATTAGAGGCGATCGTCACATACAAAATGTAAAAACCTGACAGCATCAACCCAGGAATCACGGCTCCTATAAACAATTCTCCGACCGACTGCTCTGCCACAACAGCATAGATGATTGCCAAGATTGAAGGTGGAATAAGGATCCCCAATGTTCCCCCTGCCATGATCGAGCCCATGGCAATTTTTGGATCATAATTCCGCGCAAGCATGGCCGGCAGTGCGATGATACCCATTGTCACAACAGCGGCCCCAATAACACCGACCATGGCCGCCAAAATGGTTGATGCAATAATCGTCGCCGACGCGAGCCCTCCTTTAAGCCCCCCCAACAACTTGTAGATTACATCAAACATCTCCTTAATGAGACCCGCTCGTTCCAGCATTGCAGCCATAAAAATAAACAACGGAATTGCCGATAGCTGATAATCCGTCATCAGCGGAAATATCCGGCTTGGAACAATGTTTAGAGTTTGCGCATCTCCGAGCAAGAACAGGAACACGCATGCAAGACCGCCGGTGACAAAAGCCAATGGTAAGCCCGCCGCGAGAAGCAACAGCAAACTTCCAAACATTATCAGGGTCAGCCACCCAATTTCGATTTCCAACCCCATCAGGAAATCCCTCCCTCAACTGAGGAAGGATCCATGACAATCTTTAGATCCTTCAAAACAATGGAAATACCCTGAATAATCAACAATAGACTGCCAACAACCATCACACATTTAACGGGCCAATACTGGATCGCCCATTCGGTGAAAGAAACTTCGTTTTGACCGATGGCATCCAAGGAGAAAATGTAACTTGTAAAAAGAAGCGTGCCGGCAAAAATGAAGAAGAAGATCGACGTCAACAAATCGACGCAGGCTTTGCCTCGGGGTGAAAATTTGGCGTAGAAGATATCGACCCTGACATGACTTCCTGTCAGCATCGCATAAGCACCAGCGACCAGATACTGCATGCCAAACATTAAAAACATGCTTTCATGTGCCCAGTTTGTTGGGCTGTTAAACACGTACCGAACGACAACTTCATAATAGTAAACGAAAACCGCGATGATCGACCAGAAGGCAACAAATTCGCCGCTAAACAATGAAATTCGATCCAATATTCCGGGTATTCCGCTGCCCACAAACTGACTGTCTTCCTCGACCGGTTCGCGGACGATCTCTTCCAGATCAGTTCCATTGCGTTTTTCGACTGCCTTTCGAAGCAACTGCGGGATCAGAAACAAATCGAGCAATAAAATAAGCCCCGTTATATAGCCCGCATACAGTGCATAACTGTCCCAACTGGCGCGTTTTTCTTCCGCAGAAGCTGCCGTTTCCTTCAAACTTGGGATCTCGGATTTTATTTCCTCAATACTGGTCTTGTTTTTTTCGATCTTTGCGGCTTCTTTTTCAAGACGAGCCTGATGCCGTTTAGCCGCAGGCGATCCCTCTTCAGCGGATTTCAAACGCGCCGATGCATCCTTGATTTTCTGCTCTGACTTCGCAATCGCCTTTTCTTTACGGGCAATTGAACTATCGACAACCTCCAAAGCTGCCGTTGCGTTCGAATATTCCACCCGTGCACTGCGTTCTATCGACGACGCATACAGAATGAGGGCAAATAACGGCCAGAAAACAAGCCCCAGCAAATTTCGCAAATAGAGGCGATGCAGCCCGAGAAAGCCACCGACCAACCAGACAAAATACGCTGTTCCCAGCGAATATCCCGTCCCGTTCGGTTGCCGTCGAGATCGGCGCGCAAGATACATTGCGACCAAGGGAAAAATGATGAGCCCAAACCAGTAAAGCCAGTGGGGCAAGACGAAGTCGACGCTTGGCATCTCTTCGTTCTCCTACTCTGAATAAAACATAGAAAAGAAGGGTCGGCATGTGCTGACCCTTCAACCAACGGAAGCAATCAGTATTTCAAGCTATAATTTTCCACCATTTCCGGTGTTACATAGCCCAGTGACCCTGACATCATATAATCCAATTGCACTTTGAAAATCCGGGCAGCGTCGGCATCTTTATTCGCCCACGCGAACCACCGTTCAACAGCAACTTCCGTCAAAGCTTCTATGTCATCCTGAGACAGTCGGGTCACTTCGGTCCCTTCTTCCTCAAACTTCTTCCAGGCTTCCTGATCTGCCTTCTGGATTTTGGCATGATGCTCAATTGAGTAAGATTTGACTTCCATCTCAACAAATTGCTTCATCGCCGGACTCAGTTTTTGCCACGTATCCATACCAACCGTAAGGTCCATCAAGTCAACAGGCTGATAAACCGACATAAAACCTGGAGGTCCCATGGAGATGTAATCGGTTACCTGACCAAAGCCGAGAGCATGATTGATCGCCGGCCCAACATAATCGGCAACGTCAATCGTACCTTTTTCCAGAGCCGGAAAAATTTCAGAGCCGGGCAACAAGGTCGTTTTGGCTCCAATCGCTTGAAAGACCTCTGCAACCATACCGCCTGGCAGACGCATTTTACGCCCTCGGAAGTCATCAATTGACCGAATAGGGACCTTGGAATGGATAATATTTGGTCCATGATGGATCGGGCCTACATAATACATACCCTGTTTTGCGAACACTTCCCGCGCCATTTCAAGGCCGCCCAGCCCATAAAAGAAAACGTCCCATTCATGCGGGTTCCGCAACCCCAAAGGATAGGAAGACAGAAACACGGCAGCCGGAATGCGGCCTGCCCAGTAAAGTGTAAACGGGTTCATGGCCTGCAACACACCGTTTTTCACAGCATCAAAAAGCTGAAAATCCCCCACCACATCTTTCGCACCAAAGGGAATAAACTCTAACTCGCCCCCGGTCTTTTCTTTAATAGAACCACACCATTCTTTAAAGATATTCAGTCCAATGCCGCCAGGCCAGGACGTTTGTACTTTCCACGTTGTTGTATGCCCTGCTGCGGTAGCAATCGCCGGGGCTGCAAATGCCGCGGCCCCTGCCGCAGCAGTTCCTGTAAGCAATTTACGCCGGTTGAGTTTCTTTTCTGTCATCGAGACCTCCCATAGAAAGATTTTATGCGCCCGACTCATCAACTCCCGTTTCTTTTTATAGTTAAGAAAATCATACATTATATTTAAGAAATACAAAGATTGGAATGATTGCAGGTTGAATAAATTCCACATGATGGAATAGGCACGATCGGTCACTCCTGCGTACGCATCCCCCGAAACCTTGCTAAAAAGCCCAAGAATAAACTAATCTGAACAGCAGAACCCGCAAGATCAGAACAAAGGGCGCGCTTTTGGTGTGAGTAAGGCGCCGCCATACGCGGCCGCGAACCCAAGAAACGCGATCACCCAAAGTAAGACGGATATTTCTAACAGAAACAACTCCTGATCCGGGAAAAGTGCCGAAGCGACGCGGGTAATCGCTGAAAAAAGGATCGATCCGAAAATTACATAATCAGCGGGCTCCATTCTCAATGCCTTTCCGGTATGCCCTTTTGTTGACCGCACCATAACGGCCAAAATCATATTTGCCGCCGCCCCGGTTCCAAGTGCATGTATTCCCGCCACGGGCGACACTGCTGAAGGAAACAGGATAGCTCCCCCCATAAGGATAAAACCCACCGGAATGAAAAGATAACTTGAATGAAGAACCAGAACCAATGGCTCTTTAAGCGCCCTGTTTCCCGCCCACCGGCATAACTGACCTACCAGCAGAATAGCAGCAGCCCAAAAGAACAGACCGACGAGGTGATTGTTCGGGAGAAGGAACCAACCGAACAGTGTTACAATCGAAAAAACCAACGTGATTTTCTCGTACAGGACAAAAGGGTGCGGCAAACGGCCCGGATTAAATTTGACCAGCCAGTTTCGGGTAAAACTTGGAATAATTCTGCCACCGATCAACAGGATAAAGGCAATGATCGCCGCCAAGGCTATTCGTTTACTGTATTCAGCACTGCCACCGTAATGGGCTTCCAGATGAAACAGAATATTTGACCCCGTTAGAAAACTGAGCGGGATCAATACTTTCAGATTTCGCCAGTTCCGGCCTTTTAATATCTCGATCGCAACGACTGTCCATAGCGTACATAAAAAAGCCCCGTCAATAACCAGAGTCCCAATCCAGCCAATATGCGCCGAGAAAAAAACAGCCCCCCGCCCCACCAGCCATAAGGCCATCATGGATAAAAGCGGTAGACCCTGAACCGGTAACCTTCCTGTCCAGTTGGGAATTGATGTAAATAAGAAGCCGCAAATGACCGCGGTAATAAAGCCGAAAAATAATTCATGCATATGCCAGTCAACGGGCAGAAACGCTGTTTCCGCGTCCAGATACCCCTGTAAAAACGGAAGCCATATCAAAACGGACAACCCCGCATATAGGGATGCCATCAGGAAAAACGGGCGAAATCCGAAAGAAAGAAGGGCAAAGCCTTTATATTCCTGAGGGCGTTTTACGGGCATCGCTCTTCACTCCACATTCGGTTTATTTCAGTATGGATTTAATGTACATTGATCCCGCTTTTTGATCTTTGCCATGAGACAAACAAAAAAGGGTACTTTAGTTTTGTTGGACGTTGCGCTTATCTCCCATCTGTCAAATTTTGCCGATTTCTCGCGATCAGAGTTAAAAGAATTCATTGGTCAGGCGCATGCAAAGCGAGTCAAAAAAAACGATAGCTTTTTTGTCGAAGGTGAAACCGCGCATTCCTTTTTCCTTTTACTGGACGGATATATCCGCGTCGTTCGAATTAGCGGGTCAGGAGAACAGATCATTGTCCGGTATATCGCCAGCAACGAATTGTTCGGAATTGCAAGTGCCATCGGCCGGGATACCTATCCTGCCAACGCGGTGGCAGCAATCGATTGTGTCGCACTATCGTGGCCCATGCCCCTATGGAATGAGACCGTCAGGCGGTTTCCTTCTTTTGCCAAGGCGGCCAGCACAACCCTTGGAAATCGTTTTGCAGACGTTCAGGACAGGGTTCTTGAACTGGCAACGGAACAGGTTGAACATAGAGTAGCAGCAGCTTTACTGAAACTTCTGGAACAAACTGGCAGGGAAACCGATGAAGGTGTCCTGATCGATATTCCCCTGACACGTCAGGATGTGTCAGAAATGTCCGGCACCACCTTGCACACAGTTTCTCGACTGTTAAGTGGATGGGAACAATCAGGATTGGTCAAAAGCAGCCGCAAAAAAGTCATCGTGACGGATAAAACCAAATTCACCAATTTATACAGTGTTCAAAAATAACGGTGCCTCTCTGGCCTCAGGCCGACCAGTTGCGCCCGCCCAACGAAGACGAGAAATAGACCGCCTGAACCTGTTTCGTATCAGACAACAACCGGTGTCGTTCGGGCTCTGTCATTAACGCCAACGCCGTTGAATACATATCCGCCATCATCGCGGTATCAGAGACAACCGATATCGAGCCAGAAAGCGTCGACCAGGCGCCGGTTTTTGGATTTAACAGATGATTTGCGCCATTTGAAGTACCGAACGGGCTGTTATAGGCTCCAGAAGTCGCAACGGCCTGATCTTCCAAAGAAATGATCCTTTGCGAACTTTTCGGATCGGTGGGCCCCGCTTCCAAACCAACCTTCCATGGTTGCCCCGTTTGTTTGGGTCCTATGGCAGCGATTTCCCCCAATGACAGAAGAACATGCCGGTATCCAGCATCCTGTAATATGGATTTAATACGGTCCGTTATATATCCTTGTGCAATCCCATTCAGGGTTATGGCCATACCGGGTTTCTTAAATTCAATACGCGTTTCCGAAAGCACCAGATTTTGATATCCCACCTGTTTTAAGACCCGTTGAAGGTCAGATGGTGCCGGAACTTTACCGCGATGGGAAAGATCCGCATAAAAATCCCGGTAAAATGCCCAAAGCGGCTGAACCGTAATATCAAAAACACCTTGTGTTTTAGATGCAAAGCCTTGCGCAGCTGAGAGTAATTCAAGAAATTGAAGATCAGGATATTCGAGATACCCCAATTTATTTAATCGAGATAGCTGAGAGTCCGGTTGGTACAGACTGAATAACCGCTCCAGCCTATCGATTTCTTTCCTGCAGGTGTCAAGCACAGCCCGCGCTGTTTCCCGATCAGAGTGATGAAGTTCTATCGCCCCCTCTGCACCAAGCGCAGCGCCTCGCCAATGAAGGGGCTCAAAAGCTGACGATCGGGCGAGCGCCGTCTCAAAGGGGAGCGCTGTCAAGGCGCAGGCCGCTGAAGCTTTAATTAAAAAAGACCGGCGAGACGCGTTTTTAGCTGAATATGTCGTCATTGAATAAACCACTTCTAATTATGAGAGTGCATCTCAGGGGCGGGGTCAACCAGAGCAAGGTCCGCGTTCGTAATCTGTGACAGGCGAACCACTTTCCCGCCATGCTCTTTGGCAAATTCAGCCGCTTTTTCCGCCACACTAAACGGGGCAAATTCCGGCATCCCCATTCCCCCAAGTTTCTGACTTCCGATCACGAAATACGCATCACGAACATCTATCCAAATGCCGTCATTCTGAGGGTTCTCCCAACTTTCGGCCTTTGCCATGTCGTGAACATATGTAACCACAGCGTCCTGGGCTTCGCCGGGCAGTGTCAGATAAACAATCGCATCTTTTACTGAACTGAACCACAACGGTGAGGAATGGTGTTTTTCAAAAACCTGCGCTTTAGGACCAGCATGTTCGGTCAAGACCATGCCACAATAATTACCGATAGACTCATTTGTGACGGCTAGTGGATTAGGAAGAGAAAGCTCTCCGTCCTGACAGCCAATTAAAGTCAAGGCGAGCATGACGCCAAGAACAGCCTGTATTAGATTTTTCATACTTTCCTCCTTCCGAAGGCCGCGCAAAACGCCACCACTGGAACGATGATCCAGACCACCAGCACTGCGAACATGACCTCTGGTAACACCATTTGGTCTGATCTCAATCCTGCCATGCCTGACAGCAGGGCCGTATCCTCAGAGGTCGCCAGATTAAACATTCGATAGGCGTCTGCAGGGTTGGCAAGCATCACCCATTTTACGACCATATCCGGAAGATAGGTTGCCGCTGGTGAGGATAGTAAACCCAATAAACCCAGATCAAACAACACCACGAAAACGAGCCACACGCCGATGGCTGCGGCCGCGGCTGTTGAGCTTTCTTTCATGACAGAGCTGATAAAAATACCGATGCCGAGAAAAACCGCGCCCAAAAGAACGGACGATACAATCAGTTTGCCAAACACGTACCAGTCATGTTCAAAAAAGGCCACATCACCCGTCAGAATGACCGTCAGAGCCGCAACGCAATACCCAATTATAATCGCCACTGACAAAATAACAAATTGCCCGATGAATTTCCCGATCGCCACCATGGTTCGAGAAACCGGATAGGTCAGCAATAAAAGAAGGGTGCCACGCTCGTCTTCACCTACGATCGAGTTATAAGACAGCAACAACGCAATCAGTGGAATAAAAAACACACTTAACGAGGAAAGACTGACAATCGTAACGGTCAGGGGGCCAATGCTGGTCGTCCCGACGGGTGCGCTGCCAATCAGGCTTAAAACAAGCGCTAAAGCCGTCATGACAAGAATGACCGTTCCAACCCAGCGATTTCGATAACTATCTTTGATTTCTTTAAAAATCAGTGTACCGAGATTAATCATACTGCCGCTCCTTCTGTCTGTTCATATAGGCGCTGAACACCTCTTCCAGGGAAGGATCTGAAATCCGAATATCAATCAACTGAAGTCCTAACGCGTAAATGCTGTTCAGGATCGGGACTTTCCGGCTTTTCTCGCACCTTAAGGTAAGCGTCCTTTCGGTTGGGCGAACCACATCGAGTTCGTGGGAAAAAATTGTTTCGATTTGCCGGCATGTTTTTGGCGTCGCCTCGATCATAATCCGGGAATGAACGGTCCGTTCCTGAGATAATCCTGCCAGCGTTCCATCCGCGACAACATGCCCTGAATTAAGAATGACAACCCGATCAATCCGATCATCAATTTCCGTTAAAACATGCGAAGATATGAGAATAGACGTGCCTTTTTTCTTCTCTTCCCCAAGAATAGAATACATCTGTTGACGGGCAAGTGGATCAAGCCCGGATGTTGGCTCATCGAGGATCAGCAATTCAGGATTTCCCAGCAGGGCCTGCGCCATTCCCAGCTTTTGTCGCATTCCTTTGGAATAAGTGCCAATTCGGGACTCTGCGGCAGCACCCAGATCAAACCGGTTCAGAAGTTCATCAATCTGGGAAAAAGGAGACTTCTTCAAACGCGCATAGAATTTTAAGATCTCCCGTCCCGTCATATTCTTCTGGAAAAGAATTTGTTCCGGCAAAAAGCCGATTTTCTGACGGTTGGCTTCAAATTGCCGGTCATGCAGGTCCTTTCCCATCATCCCAACTACGCCTCTGGATGGAGAAATCAATCCCAGAAGAATTTTGATAAGCGTGCTTTTACCCGCTCCGTTATGACCAACCAGGGCCAGGCATTCCCCCTTGTTCAGGGTTAAGGAGACATCCTGAAGCGCCATGATATTTCCAAAGGATTGTGAAATCCCGATGGCTGAAATTGCTGTGTTCATTGATGCTTTCATTCTGTTCACTTCCTTGACAAGCCCTTGGGCTCCTGCATCAGGGGAGCGCTGTCGACAACCCCACCAGGATGCAAGGCCGGAAACTGGCCTTGTGCATATTTGAGAACCTGAACAGCCGGGCTGTTCATTAAAAGTCGGGCGGATGGGTATTTCCAGATAACCTGATCGGTCAAATCATTGGGGCGGTAAATGGCATCAGCGATCCCATTTTTATCCAAGTCAAAGGCAACATGATCCGACCAGTAATTACCCACGCCCTTTACGGACCATTCCAGCCACCGTGTGCCAACATATTTGACCTGTGTCTGATTGTTGATGAACGCATTTTCAGAAATTTTGTTCCTCTGTGAACCCGCGGTAAAATGCAAGCCAATCAGGCAATCGGAAAGCCGGTTTCGGTTTATGTTATTGCGATGAGAATTGTAGATAAAGATACATTTTTCAGAACCGCCACGGACGGTGTTCTCGCTCATTTCAAGTCGATTGACATAGTTGAGCAAAAAGCCTCTATCACGATCCTGTTGGGAGAGATTGTTCCGAACAACCAGCTTGTTGGATGACATCAGCGCATAGCCAATATGGTTCCCAACAGAAATATTGTCAGATACTTCACTTCGGTTTGTATACATGTAATGGATGGCAAATCTAAGATTTTGCATCCGATTACCGGTAAAGGTGTTTTTGGAGCTGGTGGTCACGAAAATACCATCCCGGCCATATTCAATGAGATTCTTTTTGATCACAGTACCAGGTGCGTTCCAGATCTGAACCCCATTACCACGCTCGTTCATTCTGAGATCTTTCCGGCCAACAATATGATTGTAACGAACCAGGCTATTCTTCGCGCCCGACACATAAACCCCAATAAGGTTATTAATCACTTCGTTACGTTCAATAAGCGCTCCCGTTGCCGTGTTGTCGAGGAAGATCCCGCTATCCTGATTTTCGAGCGACAACCCAGATCCTGTGATTTTCAGGTTTTTCAGTGTTACATCCGTCGCGCGGACCGTAATAACGGAACCAACGCCATTTCCCTGAATAACGGATCCTGTCTGACCCCGAAGGGTAATTGATTTATTGATAATCAGTGGGCCTAGATACACTTGGTCCTGCAAGGCGAGCACATCCCCGGCATCAGCCTGTGCAATTGCCGTTTGAAGAGATCCCTTCACGGTAATTTCTTTTGCACTGCTCAGACAGGGAAGAAGGAGCGCGGCAACCCCAATGGTTGCCGCAACCCAACATCGTCCAGATATATGCTCAAGACGATTTTTCATCTTACTTTGGCTCCACCAACATCCGGCCCCGCATTTCCATATGCAATGCGTGACAGAACCATTGGCAATAGAACCAATGAACGCCGGGATAATCGGCTGTAAAGGTAACAGAAGCCGTTTGTTGCGGCCCAACCTCCATAGCAACGCCATAGTTGGAAATGGTCAGACCATGGGTCAAATCATCCACATCATCGATATTCGTAACAACAATTGTCACTTCATCGCCCTGTTTCACCGTAAATTTCTCAAGTGAGAAAGCCGGTGCTGCAGAGAACATATAGACGCGAACTTTGTTCCCATCGCGAATGACCTGATCCGCATCTTCAAGATCCTCCACGCCATCTGCTTTGGCCCGGGCCTTGATTTCATCAAACATCGGATCTTCCCGGTCATAAACCTGACGCGGATTAACGACCGAACGGTGCACGAGAATACAGTCATGAGGCTCCGCAAAGGTCGGACCGTCATGAACAATTTTCATCTTGTCACCAGAAATATCGATCAACTGATCATTTTCTGGTTTCAATGGTCCTACATTAATATACCGATCTTTGGAGAACTTATTCAATGAGACCAGCCACTTACCATCAGCCTCACTGGTTTCACCCATGGACGTATGGTTATGACCTGGTTGATACTGAACATCCAGTTTTTCCAAAATCGGATCAACATCCTTACCGGCATATTTCTGGACCGCTTTTTCAACATTCCATTTACAGATCTGACTGTCCAGGAAGAGCGTTGTATAAGCATTGCCCCGACCATCAAACGCAGTATGCAAGGGACCCAAGCCAAGTTCTGGCTCAGCAACAATGGCATCCCGTGGTTTGATCTTGTCTTTGAAAACGTCTGGTAGTTTTGCCATTTCGATGACGGAAACCGTTGGCGACAACTTACCGTTGACCATCATATATTTACCGTCCGGTGACGCGTTCACACCATGCGGGCTGTTTGAAATCGGAATATAACGGGTGTATTTCGATCCTTTACGACCATCCAAAACCGGAACATTTTCTTCATAGGTTTTGAAGTCACCAGCTGCTACGCCGGCCTCAATCGCTTCAATGTCAAAGACGACAGCCCAATCCTGCTCGTTTGACGTCATCTCGGCCAATGTCACGCCTTCTTCAGAGTTGTAGCAGCTGGCAATGGCGTACTTACCCTGATAATCGGCTTCAACATTATCCAGATTACCGCTAACAATAACTTGCCAGGCGACTTCCATTTTTTCGCCGTCAACGGCAGAGAATACGGCGTGATATTTTGACGGATCATCCAGAACGCTACCATCGTTAGGCAGCGGCACGCGATGTTCTCCGTTTGCGAAAACATACTTGGTTTTCGGAAATTTCTGTGGCCGCATACCATGGATATCGGCCGCGTTCGGGATCGAAATGATCTTATCAACTTTCATGATATCGCAACGGATCCGGGCAACCCGGGTGTTTGCTTTATCATTGACCCAGATATAACGACCGTCATATTTACCGTCTGTAAACGACATATGAGGATGGTGGGTGTCCCCGTTCATTGGGAATCCGCCTTTATCCTTCCAAAACTCTTTTTCTTTTGGAAGCATGTGTTCGGTCAGAATTTTCACACTTTCATCGGTCTGGCCCCAGCCAGTTGCACTACACCGATTGAACACGGGAATTCTCATCAGCTCGCGCATGGAGGGAACCCCCATAATCCGGACTTCGCCAGATTGTCCGCCGCTCCAGAAGCCGTAATATTCATCCAGATCACCCGGGGCGACCGCGGCATTCCCTGAGGAGGCCTGCGCGGCCCGAGGAGATGACAATAAAGCGGCCCCTCCCAAGGCTCCGACCCCTGCGATTGCAGCGGATCCACCCAGCAACGAACGCCGGGATACGTCTGCCATTCTTTCTGTTTCATCTTTCATTTTCGTTCTCCTAACAAGAAACAAGACTTGGAAAAAAATTACTCATAAGACCGTGGCTGATTGAGTCGCCTTGGTCTGCGATACTCTGAATCTTTATCAGCGGCGGTTGCGTCAGCCTTGGGCTCTGATTTACGGGCTTTTGCAAGCGCGTGAATAACAACCGGACAAACGTCTTTGTCGTAGTAAAGCTGCTGACAATTCAGACAGTACAAACACTCATTTGGATTAATGTTGCCTTGCGGATCGATCGCCTGAACCATGCAATCCTGTGCACATTTCTGGCAGGGGTCGCCGCAGTTGCGGTAACGTTTCAGCCAGTTGAACATGGCCAGCTTTCCAGGGATGGCCAAGGCTGCCCCCAACGGGCAAAGATACCGACAGTAAAACCGCTCGATGAACAGGCCTGCAGCGAGCAAGGAAAAAACAAACAGCAGGTAGGGCCATCCGCGCATAAATCTGAGCACGATGGAAGTTCTGAAAGGTTCTATCTCGGAAAGCGTTTCAGCCAAATGCAAGGAATAAACTGAAATGCCAAGAAGTCCTAAAAACGCAAGATACTTGATCGGCCACAGCCGCTCATGCAGCCACCAGGGAACCGTAATTTGTTTGATCCCAATCCTGCGGGCGACCTTGTTCAGAAGTTCCTGTAGCGCGCCAAAGGGGCATAACCATCCACAGAATGCCCCGCGGCCCCAGAACAGAAGGGACACAGCGACAGAGCACCAGAGAATAAAGATCAGCGGCTCCATCAGGAAAAACTGCCACTGGAAGTCTGTCAGCAAGGCGTTGGCGAAGACTAAGACATTGACGACAGACAGTTGGGCCTGTGCATAAAACCCAATCCAGAACAAGGTGAACAGCAAAAAGGCTATTCTGAACCGGTCGGTCAAGATTGTCCGACGAACAATCTGATTTTGAACAAAGAACACAATCGTCAACAAGGCAATTGCCCCGACCAAAATTCCGATTTCGGGTAATTTTTGCATCCAGATCCGTTGCCAAAGCGCGTTCGCGGCTTCAACCTCTTCACGGCTGCGAACAGAAACGGCTGGCTGTGCGACGACGGCAGGTGCCTCGACCTTCACATAAGCATCTGGCAGCTGATACGAAACATCAAACGCGATAAAGACTTTTTCCAGCGCACCAATGGCCCGTTGAACAAGAAGCTGCAACTGCCACGGGTCGGCGGGTTCAAAAACAGTATCGGGTGGCGTGTAGAATAACCCGACCTCTTTCAAGTCCGGCGCATTATCAGCCTCGACACGGCCGATATTCTTATAAAACCGGTCTATGAAGCGAACTGTTTCACCATCCTGAACCACCTGAAAGCGATCAAAAATGCCACCGCGAACATATCCTGAACCGCGAAATGAATACTGCCCCAGACCCATAACAAGAAACGCACTTTGGCCTTCTTTTAACCGCTTCTGGTAGTTGCGGTATTCGTTGTCGCCCAGCAGGCTACGGGCAACTTCCGGGATGGCAAGGGACGCGACATAAAGATCAATATAGGTCTCTTGTGGGTCGCCTTTTTCCGGTTTCGCAATGGCTTTCGGATTTCCCTGCTCTTCAAAGGCTTTGTTAATATCGCCCAGGCTAAGGTGCAAACGACGAACCGCCCCATTTCCGACCAGCGTATCCCAGTCATAGACAGTCTCATCCTTCAGTATAAGACTTCTCTGAACACGGGTTGTTGGATCATCTGGTTTCAGGCCGGCCAACCCTAATAACTTGGCCACCCGAACCGACGCCCGCTTGATGCTGTCATCGATCACCATGACCGTTACCGTCGCACCAGAGACGATATCAACCGGAGGCGGCTCGCCGCCTTTTTCGCGGGCCACAGTTAAAATGTCGGTGCCTTTATAGCCTTCGATAAAATCAATAATTTTCTGTTCAGGAATACCCGATAGAATAATTGGTTCTGCATGATGGACCAGCTTCGCATTGACGATGGAACCTTCGGTATCCAAGGCGATCAAGACGACAATCGGTTTTCCCGAATATCCTACTGCGCCAACAAAATCAGTGTTCAGAAATGCGTAGCCAATTGATTTGTTTTGTTTTTTCGCCACGTAGATGGGCTGGCCATTTCCAAGGCTCTCCCACTCGTCTGCTTCTGGATAGAAAGAAGCGACCGGTGTATTTTCAATGACATCCCGAATGGTTTCCGCCGCCTGAACCGGTAAACTGCTTAAAAGTAAACAGGTCCAGAGGACAACAAAACCGACAAGAAACTGACGAATACCTAATGCAAACTTGATCATCCCAAAGCGTCCAATCATCAAACTCTGATCTGGCGCCTGCTGTTCCCTATTCCTGCATCAGGAATGGCCAGCAAGCTCAGATCTTGATGGGTAGACCTTACCGGTAATCAAGAAACGGTTATTTGCGCTTCCGCAAACAAATTGAAAGATAATGGATCCCGTTCATTTTTCAGGGGGATCGGGCATAAGGATAAGGGTGCCGATACATCCGCAGGAATTTCACATCGGACGATGCCAGACAGGGCCGGTTTCCGATCGGGCAATTAAAAACAGGCCGCCCGTCTTTTTAAAGACTAATCACGCGGCCTTGCAACTCGGGTTTTTGATCTATATTCGGCCCGGGACTTCAAGATTGCCCAGCTTCGACAATCCCTCTCGCCCATGCAATCCATTTTCATAAACGACATATTTTATCGGTGCATCCCTAAAACTTTTCAAGGTTTGCCCCAGTCCCATGATGCCGCGTTCCCTTACCCGTCGCACCTGTTCCAGATCAAGCTCCGCTGTCACGATCTCCTCGCCGCAGCCAGCCTGATATATCACTTCACCCTGCGGCCCGATGACGGAAGAACGGCCATATCCAATTTCACCAACAGAATTGATATCGACGAAATAACATTGATTTTGAACAGCACTCGCCCGGGCAATCACGGTTTCAACCTCACGGTCGCTGGTGTTGGTCATAGTTGGATGCAGAATAACCTCCGCCCCGGCACTTACCATCGCGCGCGTTGTTTCAGGGAACCACATGTCATAACAAATCGACACGCCAAAACGGCCAACGTCCGGAATATCAAAAACCGTAATCTGTTCCCCGTATTCGATACCCTGCTCATAGGGTAAAAAGGGATAGAGCTTTCGGTGCCGGGTCACCACTTCCCCGTCGGGGTTTAGGACCGGCGTTGTATTATATACTTTTCCGCCGCTCTGTTCATATAAAGAGCCTGGGAGGAGCCAGATGTTATGTTTCTTGGCGATTGAACCAAAATGATTTTCAGTCGGCCCCGGCATTGTTTCTGCCGTAGAAGGACGGGGGCCAAAGCCTGCGAGCTCACCGATGATAACCATTTGAACCCATGGAAACCGCCGCATCACGCTGTCTATTTTACGGGATATCAGATCGATATTATCAGCGGTCTCTAAATTCAGCTGCAAACCAGCAATTGCGAAACTTCTCATTATAACTTCTCCGCCAGAATATCGGATAAACCCGTTGGATTAAAACAGGCCACTTTTCGTGAATTTTGGAACTCTTGCAGTTCAGGCTCTACTGACCGGCAGGTCTCGTTCGCGCGTGAACAGCGGTTTTGAAAGGAACATCCGTTCGGAATATCGAAAGGACTGGGTATTTCCCCATCTGGTTTATACACCGATGGGGCAGCCGGACGGGTTTGTCCCGGAAGGCTGTCCAGCAACAGTTTCGTATACGGATGATGGGGATTTCGGAAAACCTGATCTACTGGTCCGCATTCGGCAATCCGGCCCAGATACATAACAGCGACATCGTCCGCAAGATAATCAACTGTCGCCAGGTTATGGGTAATAAACAGATAGCTGATACCATGACTGGCCTTTAAATCGCGCAGCAGGTTCAGTGTTTGAGCCTGAACAGAAACATCCAACGCCGACGTGGGTTCATCCAGGATCAACAATTTAGGCTCGACTGCAAGTGCCCGTGCAATTGCAATTCTTTGCCGTTGCCCGCCCGAGAATTCATGCGGATATCGATCGATATGAGCGGGATCAAGGCCAACTTCAGTCATCAATTTGGCGACGCGCTCCTCAAGTTTGCGGCCTTTCAGGGATTTAAACACCTCCAGCGCTTCCCCTATAATCTTTCCCACACGATGTTTCGGGTTGAGCGAACTATAGGGATCCTGAAAGACAATGCCCAACTTCTCGCGAAGCAGGCGCATGGCATTTCCGGAAAGGCTGGACAGATCATGTCCTTCAAACATCACATCCCCGCTATCAAAGGGGATCAGGCGAAGCAATGACATTGCCACCGTCGATTTCCCGCATCCCGACTCGCCGACAAGAGCGAGACTTTTACCAGCCATAATTTCAAATGAAACATCGGCCAGTGCCGTCACTGTCCCATGCTGTGTTGGATAGGTTTTTCGAAGGTTTCCAACTTTAAGAAGACACGTCATGACGCTGCTCCAATCTCTTTACCAGACAATTGAGAGGCAGGGTTAAAACAGGCGACACCGTTTTTAAGCTCCGGATCAACAGCGTTGCAGTCTGCCGTAGCGTGAAGACAGCGCGGCGCGAAGGCGCAGCCTACCGGCAATTCATTCAATGCCGGCACCCGCCCCGGAATCTGTTCCAGGGTTTCCTGATCAAACAACTTGGGCGCGGCCCGCAGAAGTGCCGAGCTATATGGATGTTTTGGACGAGACAGAACATCCTGTGTCGCCCCTTGCTCCACGATCTTGCCCGCATACATAACGGAAACATCATCACAAATATCTGAGACCACCCCCAGATCGTGAGTAATAAAAAGCACCCCAAGACCTTTTTTATCCACAAGCTCGCGAATAAGGCTCAGAATTTGGGCCTGCACGGTCACATCAAGCGCTGTTGTCGGCTCGTCTGCAATCAGCAGTTTTGGGTCAACAGCCATCGCCATTGCAATCATTGCACGCTGTAATTGCCCGCCTGACATTTCGTGGGGATATTTATCAAAAACAAATGCCGGATCCGGCAACTGAACATCGTGCAAAGCCGCCATTATCCGCGGCCTTACTTCCTTGGGTTTTTGCCCTGTATGGGCAACCAGCGCATCTGTCAGCTGTTTTCCGATCGTATGATACGGACTCATTGCTTTCATTGGTTGCTGGAAAATCATTGTTACCGTATTGCGGCACACCTTCTTGATCTCTTTTTGAGACCGATGGACGATTTCCTGACCACACAGCGCAATCGTACCGGACAATTGCGTATTGGAAGGCTGCAACCCCATAGCGGCAAGTGCAGTCATGGATTTCCCGGAACCCGACTCGCCAACCAGACCCATTATTCTGCCCGGTTCAATCCGCAACGACAGGTTCCGCAAAATAGGTAACGGTCCGCGCCGCGAATTCAACGACAGTGAAAAGTCCCTGATATTCAATACCGACCCGCTCATTGCTTGTTTTCCTTCGGATCCAACAGGTCACGGACACCGTCGCCAATTAAATTGACGGACAGAACGGTCAGAACAATTGCCAGCCCGGGGATCCCTGCCGTCCACCAGTAATCAAGAAATTTCCCCCGGGACATGGCCACCATCAGCCCCCATTCAATCATCGGGGGTTTTGCGCCAATTCCGATGAAACTTAAAGACGCCGCCGCTAATATTGTATATCCGAAATCCATGGACGCCTGAACGATCACCGGCGTCCAGCAATTGGGCAGAATATGTTTTACCATGATGCGCAAATGCGAAAATCCAAAAGCCCGTGCGGAACGGACATAGTTCTCCTGCCGAATGGACAGCACAGCCGCTTCGACAATTCGCGCATACCAGGGGAACCAGGAAATTGCCAACGCGATCATCGCTTCAAACAACCCTTGTCCCAAGGCAGCGGTAATGGCAATGGGTAATAAAAGGGGCGGGAATGCGATAAAAACATCGCTCACCCTCATGATCAGATATCCAGCGCGCCCTCCCAGATATCCGGCAGCCAATCCAACGGGCACCCCGATCAATACCGCCAGCCCCGTAACCACAATGCCGACCAAAAGGCTGACCCGCGCACCGTATAAAATACGGCTGAAAAGGTCTCTTCCCAGCTCGTCCGTGCCAAACCAGTGCGCCATCCCCGGGGCGACAAGTTTATCCGCAAAGTTAATATGAGATGGGTCATGTGTTGCGATAACGGGCGCAAAAACAGCGGCGACCAGAATAACAAGGAACGTAACCGATCCAGCCAGAAACAAGACATTCCGACCCATAATTACATGAAAGCGCGCAAAGATTGCACTTCTTGGCTTCATGACAGCTTGCACTGATTTTTCCATCTTCATGCCTTCTGTAAGCGCGGATCGACGAGGAAATAAAGCAGGTCGATAATTAGATTTACAGTCAGATAAACGCCGGCGAAACACAGGGTTACTGCCATAACTGCCGGGTAGTCATTTTCAGTGATTGCGCCGACCACATAGGCACCAAGCCCGGGCCAATCAAAAACAAACTCCACGACAACAGCACCGCCCAGCATATATCCGTAGGCCAGACCGATAACCGTCAGCATTGGAATGAGGGCGGCTCTCATGGCATACCGAAAATTGATAATCCAATCAGATAATCCATAGGCCCTTTGAGTCAGAATAAATTCCTGACGCAAGGCTTCAATCATCATATTGCGAGTGATCCGGGTGACCACGGCAAGAGACGCAATGGCAATTGTCAAAACCGGAAGCACCAGATGTTCCAAGGCTGAAAAAAAGGCCACCGGATTTTTATCAAGAAGGCTATCGACCAGATAAAAGCCCGTAACCACTGGAAACTCGAAATCCAGCAACACATCGCTGTCAATCCGGCCCTGCAATGGTAACCAGCCCAAAAACCCGTAAAAAAGCATCTGCAGGATCATTCCACTTAAAAACACGGGGAGCGCCACCCCTAAAACAGAAAAGCCCCGGGCGGAATGATCCACCAGTTTGTCCTGACGCAGTGCGCAAATCGTTCCCAGCGGAATGCCAATGGCGACAACCAGTAAAATCGCCAGTGTGACAAGTTCAAAGGTTGCCGCGAAACGTTCTAGCACATCGGTCAAAACCGGCCGGCCAGTGCGCAGCGACGTTCCCAGATCGCCTTGAAACGCGTTCACCAGATAGAGCCAGAACTGCTCTATTATGGGGCGATCCAACCCCATTTGAAGCCGCGCGGCCTCAATCTGTTCGGGCGTTGGCCGATGACCCAGCATCATTTCAATAGGCGATCCTGGCAAAATACGGCTTAACACAAATGTCACCAACAACACACCGAGCAGGATCCCGACCATTGTCAGTATGCGTTTCCCCGTATAAAACAGCATCGCCTATTTCCTTCTTTAAACAGTAATCGTCCGTGCGTTACTTGGCGGCACGTTTCAGACGATGGAAGAAAATCCCAGCGTATGCAGGATTGCTCTGTAAGCCGACGATGTTACTGCGGTAAGCGACACGACCTTTGATATCGGCATAAAAAATTGCTGTTGCATCCTCCATCAGCAGTTTCTGCGCCTTGGCATATTTTTCGACAGCAGCGTCTCTATCAGAACCTTCCAGAGCCGCGCCTTCATCAACAAGCTTGTCATAGGCGGAATTTGCGTAATGAGACAAATTGAACAGGGCTTTTTCTTCTGTTCTAAACAAGCCAATCATCCAGTCATTCGGGGTGGGATATGTCGGCCACCATGTCATGGACTGAAGGTTCGGCGCTGTCCGCAGATCTTTCGCATTTTTCCAGATGGCACCCCATTTACCGGGTTTCAGCTCAACCTCAATACCGGCTTTAGCAGCATTTGCCTGAAACAGGAGGGCTGAATTCTTATACTCTTCCGATGTCCCAATATAGGCCATCGTGACTTTTCGCTGATCGGCAGGTACGCCAGATTCATCAACAAGTTTCTTGGCCTTCTCTACATCAAATACCGGGGTTTTAATGTTTGAATTATGGCCCCACATAGTGGCAGGCACGACACCCTTTCCGGGTTCGGCATAACCGGCATATATTTCTTTTACAACTTTGTCATAATCCCACAGCATCGTAAGAGCCTGGCGGAATTGTTTATTATCGGTCGGGGCTTTTTGAGTATTGATCAGAAACTGGGAATTTTTCCAGCTGGGAACGCCTTTTGCGGTAATGCCGGGCTCATTATTGAGACTATCCACCTGATCCGCAGGCACGAGTGAAATAAAATCAGCTTCACCGGCTTTCAGCATCTGCACCTGTGTCGCATTCTCTGTCACAACTTTTAAATAAACCCGTTCAAAGTTGCTTTCATCAAAACCGCCCCAGTAGTCAGGATTTTTATCCAAGACGATCTGCTGTCCCGCTTTCCATTGCCGAACAGTATAGGGGCCTGTACCCGCGGCATTCCCTTGATTAAACCATTCTGCACCTTTTTCAGCGGCCTTGGGCGAAAAGATGTAAGCGCCATACTGACTGGACGCAATCAGGTCAATTGGTGCAGGTTCTTTTGTTTTAATCACCAACGTATGGGTATCAGGCGCTTCGATTGAAGAAACAGCGCCCCAAATATAATAGGCCCCCTTCTTCAATTTACGGGTCCGTTCAATTGAAGATTTTGCAGCTTCCGCAGTCAGCGGCTCGCCATCATGGAATTTGACGCCCTGCCGTAATTTGAAGGTCCAGGTCAAACCATCTTCACTGACACCCCAGCTTTCGGCCAAAGCGGGTGTAAACTGTTGTTCGCTCCCCGGAGGATTATACCAAAGAAGCGGCTCATACACGTTCACCAACATCATAACTTCAAGAGAAAAGGCTTCTGAAGGATCCCAGTCTTTTATATCGCCATACATTGCATAGGTTACGGAATTGGTCTTGGCTTGAACAGGGACAGCGGCGGTCAACGCGCTGACACCGATCGCTACAGTTGCCACTGCAACTGCAATTTTCTTGATAAGTTTCACTTTACCCTCCCAGGCAATTGCCGCCTACCCCCTGGCAGACTTCACACTCTTCAGTACGCAATCAGCATGCCAATCTCTGAAAAATTTAATAATTCCATATAAATCAATATATTACGTAATAGTGCTAACCGGCGGCACATCAAAATCCCTATTCAAAATTGAATTTAAAGACGTCATTTATTCAACATTGAATAGATGGTTGGCAGCCAACTAACCAAAATCACGACCCGCTTTCAAATCATGCTTGCGCAATAGCCTGGCAACAGTTGGCTGGCTAACACCCAACGCCACTGCCAGCGATTTTTGCGTATCATGTTTACCAAGCGCCTGCCTGAGCAGCTCGGCTTCGACCTGTTCCAGTGCTGCTTTCAAAGTCCCTGTTCCCAGCGCAACGTCAGAGCCTCTCCGATCTCTGATATCTGCTGGTAAATCAGCGATACTCAACATCTCAGAAGTTGAAAGAACGCAGGCTCTCTCCAGGATATTCTCCAGCTCCCTGACATTTCCGGGGAATGAGTATTTTGACAGGATTTCGACAAATTCAGGTGTAATGGAAAAGTCTTTATTATGCTTTTGACCCAACTTCTTAAGGGTCAACCCAATCAATGCCGGTAGATCCGCCATCCGTCTTTGTAAAGGCGGGATCTCCAAGGGGACAATATTCAACCGGAAATACAGATCTTCGCGAAAAAGGCCCTCATCCACCATTTTCCGCAAATCCTTATTTGTCGCCGAAATCAGGCGTACATCCACTTGATGAATTTTGGTTCCACCGACCCGGATAAAACCCTGACTATCAAGAAATGTCAGCAACTTGACTTGCATATCCATGGGAAACGCGTCGATCTCGTCCAGAAAAAGAGTGCCGCCGTTTGCGGCTTCGATTAGTCCGGCCTTCCCCCCTTTGGACGCGCCTGTGAAGGCGCCTTGCTCATAGCCAAAAAGTTCTGCCTCGACCAGATTATGAGGAATTGCCCCGCAATTAAGATGCAGGAACTGGTTATTTCGGCGCGGAGATGCTTCGTGGATCAAGCGCGCAACCATACTCTTACCAGAACCGGAAGGACCCGCAATCAGCACGGTCGTATCATAGGCTGCAACTTTTAAGGCAAGATAAAGCGATTTCTCCATGACGTCACTGACCGCAACGATATTCTCAAGGCTCTTATCGCGCATATTCAGCGTTAAAAGCTCCTGCTCTATTCGATCCGATCGCTGCTGTTCTTTCTCCAGCTCCTGGCGAAGCTGGTTCAACTCGGACAGGTCCCGCTCGTTCCCCACCACAAACCGAACCGCACCTTGTTCATCGAAAATGGGCACCCCGGTGACAAGCAGGGACCGGCCACTTTTCACATGCTGATTAATAACAACAGGCTTTTTCTCCTGCAAAACCCGGCTGGTCACATCCTTATCATAGTTACCACTGAGGAGTAGCTCATGGACCGTTTTACCGCACACATCCTCACGGCGGATACCGTTTAACTTTTCACAAGCGGAATTAATCCAAAGCAGTCTTGGCTCTGCATTACAGACCCAAACCGCATCTGCCATTGCTTCAAACACTTCTTCCAGATGCTCCGGAAACCGGTTTGCCAAGTCTGACTGCCAATCCATTGCGCCCCACTTATTCAAAAATGAATACTGATTGAAACCTACACGCAATCTGACCAGCAAGTAAAGAACTCTGACGGGAGCCAAACCGGTTATCTTCAGAACGCCAAAGGCAAATGAAATGATTATTGAATAGTCGGTTAAAACGGATTTTCCGCGGGATAAGGATCCGTTTCAAACCATCGCCAAGGACATCGATGACGGTGCGGAACTGGAAAAGGATTTTTCTCAAAAGAAGAAAGGCCCCACACGCACGCGTTGACAAAACGGGTCGTTTATCAGGACCTGAAAAAAGCGGACATTGTATCCTTCAGGTTGTCTTCAAGAAGATAGTGCAGGCCTAAAACCGCCCCAACAAGAATGGACGCAAAGGCAATCAAAGATCCAAGCGACAGCGTTGAAACACCACTAATCCCCTGACCGACCGTACAGCCCATTGCCATAATCCCGCCAATCCCCATTAGGGCCCCACCAATAAGATGCCGCCGCATTTCACGGCTATCGTCGAAAGCTTCGAGTTTAAACTGACGCTTTTGCATTGAGCCGATAAGTGAGCCGAGCACAACACCCCCCACGCTTCCAATTGCAAAGTTGATCGTCGCGCCGGAAAATGTCATCAAATACATCAATCCGTCGGCCGTTGCCGAGATAAAACTTAGCGAGACAAGCCGCTGAGGATCAAATTCATCCTGACCAATATAGCCTGTGACAAACCAGCCTGACACAACACACAAACCGATCACCAAGCCTGCCATCTGGGATTTCAACGAGCGCCTGAAATCACCCCCTTTAAAGCACCAGACAAGCAGTCCGCCTGCGATAAACAAGGCGATCACCAAATACGAAACCAATGAGTTAACTCCCAGAAGAGCCGGTATATTCAAAGACCCCGCGGCATCGGACTGAAGGCCAACATTTTCAATGGCGACACGCGCACTGGCCATCAGTCCGCGCATTGTCATGTATCCAGTAACGCCGACCACCAGGAGTGTTACAAGAGATCTTAGATCCCCTGTTCCCAGTCGAACCAACGCACCATACGGACAGGTTCCCACCTGAGCCATCCCGAAACCGAAACACAGCCCGCCTACAATGAGGGATACCCAAATCAAGTCCGTCCGCCAATGCATGGATTGCTTCAGGTCAATAACCTGAAAGTAATAGAGAAGTGTCGTTCCAATGATTGCAATGGCAATCGTAAACACCCAGAGACGCATTCGACGCCATTCACCACTCAATCGCGCGTCTTCAATCGCACCAAAGGTACAAAACTGGTTCATCCGAGCCGTATAACCCGCTATTCCACCGATCAAACAACCGGCGATTGCCATTAATGTACTGATAGGGATATCCAATGCAATCATCCTGACCGGTAAAAAGGTTAGTCTGCTTCATCCGGGGCACAATAAAGGGCATAGAGTAGTTTTATAATGGCCTGAACTTCACTATTCGCAATCGAATAATAGATCGTTTTGCCCTCTCGTCGGGCATGAACCAAATCATCTGCCCGTAGTCTGGCCAACTGTTGAGAAACCGCTGGCTGGCGCATGGAAAGCCGCTTTTCAAGTTCAATAACAGACTTTTCTCCATTGGCCAGAAGGCACAGGATCAGAAGGCGGCTTTCATGGGCCATTGCCTTGAGAGTTGTACATGCACGCGACGCGTTATCCACCATTTCATCTGGGAAATCCAACATCTCATCCAAATCAATCATGTTCTTTAATGCCATCATTATTAAACCTGCACTCCACCGGTCCTTGGAAATTAAAATTCTAGTTTATCTTGTATCGTTTCGATCCCTTTGCGGGCACAGTCGTCATCTGCATCCCCACCTGGCGCACCAGACACACCAACCGCTCCGACCAAAGAACCCGCAGCCAGAACCTGAACGCCGCCGCCAACCATCATAGCATTTTTGATCTGAGTAATATTCTGAGTCAATTCACCTGACTTCACCAACTCTTCCAACGCGGCAGTGTCTGTTCGAAAGCTTACCGCAGTCCACGCTTTTTGTCTCGCAGTATCCGGTGTATGCACCCCCGCATAGCGGTCCCTGACAAAGGCCTGCAAGATGCCAAATCGATCGACAACAGCAACGCCAACCTGAAAATCTGCTTTCCGGCATGCTTTAAGCGTGGCTTGTGCAAGTTCCATGGCTATCTCGGGTGTCATAACCTTATGGGACACCAAGGCTTCGTCACTTTGTGCAAAAGCGGGTGCGATTGCCCCACCCCATAGCAAAGAAAACAACCCAAAAATTGTTGCGCCGACAAATGATTTTTTCATCCCCTACCCCTTTGTTCCAGCTTTGTTTGGTTTTAATTTTTTTACCAACTCTTCCAGCATCCACCAGAAATTATCTTCTCCGGGATACCCTGTAATTCTGCCAATTTCCCGCCCACCTTCCACCAGTACAAAGGTAGGGGTGTAATGAACTATGCCATTATGTGTGATGAATTCTTCAATGGGGTCCTGAATATCGCGCTGTTTCAGGGGCGCCGTTTTCCCTTCACTGGTTTTTGGATAAATCGGGCCAATCTCTTCATCCCATTTTTCACACCAATAGCATCCCCGCTCTCTGAACATGAGCAATTCTGCAGCCGCCAATGGATTGATCTGCATAGCAAAAAACAGGAAAAACCCAACGACGGTGCCTGTGAGAAGACTGACATTCATCTAATTGTCTTTTAAAGATTTAGATTTACTCAAACACATAGCATGTTTTATATATATAAAAATTTGAATGTTTTAGTCAAGTCGGGAAGCCGCTAATGTTTGATCTAACAGTATCAGGTGCGTTCATTGCAGGCGTGCTTTCTTTCTTGTCACCATGTGTTCTTCCTTTGGTGCCGCCCTACCTGTGTTACCTGGCAGGAGTTGGTTTCGAAGAACTGGCCCATTCTTCCGATAAAAAAGAGATCAGAAAACGCAGTTTCTACCGTACCTTGTCCTTTGTTGCCGGTTTCACTGTCATCTTTGTCGCTCTTGGCGCTACCGCGTCAACCTTCGGGCAATTCATTTCTGACTATTTCAGCGTCCTTGAAAAAGCCGCTGGTGCAATCATCATCGTCCTTGGGTTGCATATTTCCGGGATATTAAAAATCCCATTTCTGTACCGGGAAGCGCGTTTTCAGACAAATAATAAGCCAGTAGGAATTCTGGGAAGTTTTATCGTCGGTCTTGCCTTTGCTTTTGGCTGGACCCCCTGTGTCGGGCCAGTATTGGCAACAATTCTTATGGTCGCCAGCACAGAAGACAGCGTTCATCAGGGCACCTATTTACTAGCCGCCTATTCATTGGGAATTGGTATTCCTTTTATCCTGGCCGCCATCTTCGTAAATCCCTTTATTACCTTCATGCAAAAGTTCCGCAGGCACCTTCACAAGGTTGAAATAGCCGTTGGGATCCTGTTGGTGGCAACCGGCATTTTATTGATTACGGGAAATATGTCGGCATTGGGATACGGGTTACTAGAATGGTTCCCCTGGCTGGGAAACACAGGCTGAACTAACCGAAGTGCAAATAAATCATTTGCTCCAATGACTTCAGCTCTCTGAGGTAATTCACAAATCCTGAATAATTGCGATCTCGAACCGATTGGCTCATCGCTGGGGCCGATATCAGGGCAGTGCCCATTAACCGTTGATAGATTACGTTTTCCTTTAACCCGTCATCCGCAATGGCATGGCTCTTTCTCAAGGCGTCTTCCAGCTGGACGGAGTGTTTCAATAGGGCGCTTCTTTTCGCGCCGTCGTGAAAGTCTTCTTGCTTCTTGTAAAATGACCATACCGTGTTCATCGCGTCGGTTGTTTGAATGTAGACATCTTCAAACAGGGTTATCTTATAATAGCGGCGCAACTGATGAAGCTCTGTGCGAACATGCGGTAGAACCTGCCGGGCCTTGTCAGTTTCTCCCTTGGCAAAAGATTGTGTCGCAGTATTCAATATCCTCTGGATCTCATCCAAAGCTCTGAACCACGGCTCTTCAGCCACATATGGCGCCGGTGGGTTCTCCCGATAGGTTTTTAAAACTTTATCCCAACGGTCTTTTGCCTTGTCCAATTCCAGGCTGGCGAAAGCAAGATTGCCGGTGCGTAAATAGTTTTTGGCGTGCTTGTAGGAAGCATTAGTTTCATAAATTTCCTGATGTAAATCTGTCGGGTCTGCCTGTGCAGGGCTCGCCACAAGGCAGAAACCAATGAACACAAAAACCAGATATGGGCTCACAAGGCCACGCATCAAATTCCCCTTGCAGAACATAGAAACATATGAATTAATGAATATAAATATCGCGGAGGGAGTCCAAAATGTCAAACAGGGAAATGACAAGAAGACAGTTGATTCTGCACTCAACACAAATCTCTTTGGCAGGCGCTTTAGGGGTGTCACTACCGCGCATGGTAAGCGCTGCGGGAAATAAGGTTGAGTTGACCGAAGACGGCCTGCACTACCAGCCCTGGTTTCTTGAAAGCTTTCTGGAATTGGCCGATGACGTGTCAGAGGCGGCGGAAAAAAATAAACATCTGGCGATCATGTGGGAGCTGAAGGGTTGCCCTTATTGCGAAGAGACACATCTGGTCAATTTCGCGGATGAAAAGATTCGAAACTTCATCATCGGTAATTTTGAAATCCTGCAACTCAATATTATCGGCTCAAAACGAGTTACCGATTTTGACGGCGAGGAACTTTCGGAAAAAGATCTGGCCCGAAAATATGGTGTTCGCTTTACACCAACCTTCCAGTTTTTCCCAAAAACCATAGACGCATTGGCTGACTCGCTCCCACAAAAACGCGAAGTGGCCCGTTTACCCGGCTATATGAGACCAGATCATTTCCTATTGATGTTTAAATATGTGGCTGAAGAAGCTTACATCAATAAGGACTTCAAGACCTATCTTCAAAACCTCTCCGGTTAACATATTCAAAAAATGCATTTTATGAATTGATATATTTTTAAAACTGCATTAGCGTGGGTGTGACAAAGTGTCGCAGATTTCAAAAAAGATGACACATTCACAAGCACAGGGAAGCTTTGTGCCAGTTACACACAACTGACTATCAGTTGAAAAATGTACGGTACATACTGGGGAGGAAAGTATGAAAAACCCGACACTGCTGGGAACGGCAGTTCTCGCAATCGCTATGACCACAGTCGCAATCACGGGACACCCCCAAGCGGCAGAAAGTGTGAAATACACAATTGTTGAGGACGCCATACCAAATCCCTTAACGAAGGAAGCCGGTGATCCAGACAAAGGGCGCAAAGCCGTGATTAACCGGAAACAAGGAAATTGTCTGGCCTGCCACGCCGTCACATCCTTGGCCAACCAACCCTTTCATGGTGAAGTGGGGCCCCCGCTGGACGGCGTTTCGCAACGCTACAATGACGGCCAACTTCGACTGATTCTGGTGAATTCCAAGAAAGTGTTCGATGGCACGATTATGCCTGCATTCTATCGCACCGATGGTTTGAACCGCGTTTCTAAAAAATTCAAAGGCAAAACCATTTTATCTGCCCAACAGATTGAAGACATTATTGCTTTCTTAAAAACGCAATAAGCAAACCAAAATTAAAAAGTTTTATTGGAGACATAAAAAGATGATGGACCTATCTCGTCGTCAAATGCTCGGAGCCAGCGCGGGACTGTTGGCGATTTCAAGTATTTCTATCCCCTTTTCCGCTTTCGCAAGTGAAACCGACGCAAAAAAAGCGGTTATGGATTTCACCGGAGGCGCCGAGCCAAAAGATGGGCTTGTTTCAATCGATATGCCCGAGATTGCGGAAAACGGAAATACAGTACCAGTTGGTATCAGTGTCGATAGTCCGATGACAGCAGACAATTACGTAAAGTCAGTGTTTGTTCTTGCCGATGGAAATCCAAGCCCAGAGGTTGCGAAATTTCATTTCTCACCAAAAAGCGGGGTCGCTGAAGCGGTAACACGGATGCGTTTGGCAAAAACGCAAAATATCATTGCCGTCGCCGCGATGAGTGACGGCTCATTCCACAGCGCCTCAACAACAGTGAAAGTGACAATTGGCGGCTGCGGCGGCTAAATCACTCTTTGGAAGGATAACGAAAAATGGCTAAATCCAAACCCCGCGTCAAGCTTCCCAAATCCGCCACCAAAGGGGAAGTGATCACGATTAAAACCATCATCTCTCACAAGATGGAAACTGGACAGAGAAAAGACAAATCCGGGAAGAAAATTCCACGGCTTATTATCAATAAATTTGTTTGTAAGTTCAACGGAGAACAGGTTTTCGGGTGCGACATGGAACCCGCAGTCTCGGCAAATCCATATCTGCAATTTAACGCCAAGGTGCAAGAAGCCGGCGAGTTTGAATTCATCTGGCAGGACGATAACGGAGACGTTTATCAGAAAAAGCAGAAAATCAAAGTCAGTTGAACAGAAGCAAAGGCTCGCAATCACGCATTGCTTGTTTGAATTGCGGCATACTTAATTAGGGAGGATAAGTAGATGCGCCTGAGGCTAAAAATTATTGCGACAGTGAGTAGCTTGGCCCTTGTGGCTTTCGGTTCGCTCGCCGTATCCGTCAACAGCAGTGAAACTGGAAAAATAGCACAGCCGCCTGCGGGACATCCGCTTGACGAGATAATTTCCGGCTATAATTACCGCACCCCGGAAACACAGTCTTTGCAGGATGATGATTTTGAAAATCCGGGTTTCATCTGGGTTGAAAAAGGGGAAGAGCTTTGGAGCGCCGTTGACGGAGCTGCGGGTAAATCTTGCGAAAGCTGTCACGAAGATGCATCGGAAACACTGAAAACCGCTGGTGCCCATTTCCCAAAATGGAACGACGACCTTGGGAAACCGATTAATCTCGAACAGCAGATTAACAAATGCCGGACCGATCAGATGCAGGCCAAAGCCTGGAAATGGGAATCCGAGGAACTTTTGGCCATGACGGCCTACACCCGCATGCAATCTCGCGGTGAGCCGGTGAAGGTGGAAATTGACGGCAAAATGAAGCCGTTCTTTGAGCAGGGCAAGGATCTATATTACACACGTGTCGGTCAACTCGATATGGCCTGCTCCAATTGTCACGAAGACAACTACGGTAACCAAATCCGGTCGGACCTGTTAAGTCAAGGGCAGACCAACGGCTTTCCAACCTATCGCCTCAAATGGCAAAAACTGGGGTCAACCCATAGACGTTTCAAAGGGTGTATGAAAAATATCAGGGCGACACCCTATGCCGTCGGTTCAGATGAGTTTGTCAATCTTGAACTCTACATTGCCTATCGCGGCCAAGGCCTCAAGGTGGAAGCACCTGCTGTTCGCAACTAGCGAACATTTGGCCGCATTCTCGAAAGAGGTGCGGCCTTTTTTTAACGGTCTCCGTCAAAGAGTGACACTCCTTTATCAATTTTGTGGGTTTTTATTATGTTTTCACGCCGCGATTTTTTACAGGTTTCCTGTGCAACTGTTGGGCTTTTGGGCTTTGGGACTGATCTCGTCCGCGCATCCGCCCGGCAAACCCTGACCCAGGATGACCTCTTGAATTTTGAGTCTGTTGGGAATGTAACGATTACCCACATAACCGATATCCACGCCCAGCTGGTACCCATCTATTTCCGGGAACCATCGATCAATTTAGGGGTTGGGGAAATGTCGGGTCTGCCGCCTCATATTACCGGGAAAGAGTTTCTTGAAAAGTTTGGCATTGAGAAAGGAACGGCAAGTGCGTATTCCCTGAGCAGCAGCGATTTCACCGCCTTGGCGCGGGACTATGGGCGCGTTGGTGGGGTCGATCGACTATCAACTCTTTTAAACCATATTCGCGCGGAACGGCCGGGAAAAACCTTGTTTCTAGATGGCGGAGACACCTGGCAAGGATCTTACACGTCCTTAAAAACAGGCGGTGCGGACATGGTAAAAGTCATGAATGCCCTTGAAACTGACGCGATGACAGCACACTGGGAATTCACCTATGGGCAAGAGCGGGTGAACGAACTGTTGGAAGAATTGTCTTTTGATTTTCTGGCAGGAAATATCCGGGACACCGAATGGGATGAGCCGGCGTTCGAAGCGACCTCTTATTTTGAGCGGGGCGGTGTCAAGATTGCGGTCATCGGGCAAGCGTTTCCTTACACTCCCATCGCCAATCCACGCTATAAAATCCCGGATTGGAGTTTTGGTATTCGGGAGGATGAAGTTCAGGCGCATGTGGACAAAGCAAGGGCCCAAGGGGCGGAACTTGTCATCTTACTGTCTCACAACGGTTTTGATGTTGACCGCAAACTTGTCTCCCGCGTGAGTGGAATTGACGTTGTTCTTACCGGCCATACTCACGATGCACTGCCAGTTGCAATCGACGTAAACGGAACGCTTTTGATCGCCTCTGGCAGCCATGGAAAGTTCCTGTCGAGACTTGATCTGGACGTTCGGGACGGTCAGGTTAAAGATTATCGTTACAAACTGATCCCTGTTTTATCAGATGTCATTGAGCCAGATCCTGCGATGACGGCACTTGTCACAGAAATCCGGCAGCCACATCAACAGGAAATAGACAGGGTGCTTGGTACAACCGAAAGCCTTCTTTACCGACGGGGAAACCTGAACGGTACTTTTGACGATTTGATTTGCGATGCTTTACTCAGTGAAAGAGACGCCGAGATTGCATTGTCACCGGGTTTCCGCTGGGGGGCGAGCCTCCTTCCCGGTCAGGAGATTACAGTAGATGATGTCTACAATATGACCGCCATAACCTATCCAAATGCCTACAGAAACGAAATGACAGGTGAAACTCTGAAAAATGTACTCGAAGACGTTGCGGACAATCTGTTTAACCAAGACCCTTATTATCAGCAGGGCGGCGATATGGTCCGCGTTGGTGGAATGGGATATCACATAAACCCCAACGCCCAAATCGGTTCCCGGATTAGCAATATGACCCTGTTGAAAACCGGCGAGAAGATCGATGCCTCCAAAGCCTATGTCGTTTCCGGCTGGGCAAGTGTCAATGAAGACGTTCAGGGACCGGCAATTTATGATGTTGTCTCCGATTACATCGTTAAACAAAAAACCGTCACCGTAAATCCACATAACGCAGTAAAGCTGAGAAGAAGCTGACCAGACAATGATTGACGTGAGATCGACTTCAACGCTAATATATTCAAATATTGCAATGTGTTTAATCAGCAAGGGGACAAAGTAATGCCGTCAACTGGAAGACGCGGTTTTCTGAAGGGAAGTCTGTCAGCTCTAGGAGGGGGCACACTTCTGGCAGCAAGCTCGGGCAAGTCGGTTTTTGCCAAGTCACCGCCGGAAATCAAGGTTGAAGACTGGAATACCTATCTGGGCGATGCGGTCGTAACAAATCCTTACGGCGTGCCCTCCGAACATGAAGCACATGTTGTGCGTCGCAATGTTGAATGGTTGACTGCGTCACAGGAATCTTCGGTCAGCTTCACACCCTTGCACGAACTGGAAGGCTTCATTACCCCAAACGGCCTGTGTTTTGAGCGGCACCATTCCGGCGCCGCCCATATTGAACCCTCAGCGCATCGCCTGATGATCAATGGCTTGGTTGACAACCCGTTGATTTTCACAATGGAAGATCTAAAAAGATTTCCGCGGGTCAATCGCTTTGCCTTCTTAGAATGCGCCGCCAATAGCGGCATGGAATGGCGCGGCGCCCAACTGAACGGGTGCCAGTTTACTCACGGAATGGTTCATTGCGTTCAATATACGGGCGTCCCATTAAAATATCTCCTGGAAGAAGCTGGCGTAAAAACCAATGCAAAATGGCTGATGCCGGAAGGCGCAGACTCGGCAGGGATGAACAGATCCGTCCCTCTTGAAAAAGCATTGGAGGACTGCATTGTTGCCTACAAAATGAACGGTGAAGCCCTCCGCCCGGAACAGGGGTATCCGCTGCGGCTTGTCGTTCCCGGCTGGGAAGGCAACATGTGGGTCAAGTGGCTACGCAGAATTGAAGTTGGTGATCAGCCTTGGCATACGCGGGAAGAGACATCCAAATATACAGACCTGATGGAAGACGGATCCTCCCGTCGGTTTACCTGGATCATGGACGCGAAATCCATCGTTACCAACCCGAGTCCGCAGGCACCCCTGCTCCATAAGGGGCACAACATACTAAGCGGCCTGGCCTGGTCCGGCCGCGGTAAAATCAGGCGTGTTGATGTGACGTTGGATGGTGGCAAGAACTGGCGAACTGCCGAGTTGTCTGGCCCTGTTCTGGATAAGTGCCTGACGCGGTTCTACCTTCCGTTCCAATGGAGCGGGGACCCCATGCTCATTCAGTCTCGGGCAATTGATGAAACGGGCTATATTCAACCCACTAAAAAAGAACTCAGGCAAGTTCGGGGACTTAACTCCATTTATCATAACAACGGCATTCAAACCTGGCATGTCATGAAGAACGGGGAGACTGAAAATGTTGAAATTTCCTAAGCTCTCAGCCCTTTGTGTTCTGTTCATAAGCCTAGGCACCACCGCGAGTGCCGATAAACTTGGCATCGGTCGCGCCGCTTTGCCAGAAGAAATTGCCATCTGGAATATTGATGTACGCCCAGACGGCCAGGGCCTGCCTATGGGAAGCGGTACTGTTACCGAGGGAGAAAGCGTCTTCACAGAAAAATGCGCCTCCTGTCATGGTGAGTTCGGAGAAGGAAATGGACGCTGGCCAGTTCTTGCCGGGGGACAGGGGACCTTAAAGTCCAATAACCCGGTTAAAACAATTGGGTCCTACTGGCCTTATCTGTCTACGTTATTTGATTATATCCAGCGCGCGATGCCATTTGGTGAAGCCCAAACCCTCACAGTCGATGAAACCTATTCACTTGTCGCCTATCTGTTATATCTGAATGACCTGATGGACGACGATGGCACCTTGTCTGACGAAAATTTCACTGATTTCCGGCTGCCAAACGAAGTAAATTTCAGGATGGACCCTCGCCCGGATGTTGCAACAGTGTCGCAGCAGGAACCGTGTATGAAAAACTGCAAGTCAGACGTGAAAATACTGGGCCGCGCAAGAAGCCTGGACGTCACACCAGAGACAGAGGACTAATTCACACATTTCAGAAATCAATGGGAGGAAAGACAATGACGAAGAAAATAATGGTATCACTCGGTACCTTATTCATGATGTTTTTGTTCAGTGTAACTGCCGTACATGCTGGTGAAGGCAGACACCAATTGGCCCTGCAGATTAGTGATAAAGACCCACAAAAAATGAACACCGTTTTAAACGTTGCGGCCAATGTCTCCCGCCATTACAGCGAATTGGGCGAGGAAGTCGAAATCAAGATTGTCGCCTTTAATGCAGGACTGCATATGTTGCGATCTGATACGTCGCCGGTCGCCAAAAGAATGCAATCTTTTGCCAAAGGAATGCCGAATGTCGCATTTCATGCCTGCGGCAATACGCTGACCGCAATGACAAAAAAGGAAGGGGCCAAACCCCCGTTAATGGATGTGGCTGAACTTGTCCCGGCTGGCGTGGTAACACTCATGGAACTCAATGAACAGGGTTGGACAATCGTGCGCCCTTAACGATGCGGAACAAAGTCGGTCCTTTTTGTAAAGAAGACGCGGATCTCCCGCGTAATGTCAGTATAGCAATCTACCGGCTTTGCGACCAATCGACTGTCTGGCCCATACACTCCTTCAGGACCAGATGGATCTTAAATGGGATGCCCCCTAGATAGGCCCCGCTACAGGTAAACCCAATCTGTGGCTTAGCAGAATAAATCAGGCCTGAACGCTCGGCAAAGATGCGACCCTTATAAAAAGCGGTCATACGGTCTTGCGCTTAACGCCCGAAGGTCATGGCGTTGAGCTGGTTTTGTATGTCTATCATCCGGCTGTTCAGATCATCGTTTTTTATGGCAATCGCAACAAATCGAGCGTCACGATTGTGTGGCCCCCCGGATCCCATTCTTTTGAAATCCACCCGTTTCCCGACACGGTGAATTTCATAATCCTTGCCATCCTCCTTATTGGAAAAAATCCCTTTAAAACGAAGAACATCGCGCGGCAATTTCGTGGCAAGATCCTTTATGGCCTCAAGCGATATGTCGCCGTTCACCCGGTAGGACCAGGATTGAAACATTTCAGAATGAGCGTGAGTTGGCGGCGCTCCCTGATAACCCTGTTGCTTATTCAAAGGCTGTTCGAAAAGAGTGGGACCAAAAACAAGATCACTAATGTCTACCTGTTCTGCCACCGTAACAATCGAAGGGGCTTCGGACAATCCTTGCAAATCTTTCTTCAAGCGGTCGCTCTGCACCGAAGATACCAGATCCGTCTTGCTGAACAGCAGCAAATCAGCTGCCGCCACCTGACGCCTGACGAGTGTCCCCACATGAGGATCCAAAGATGTTTGCTCAAAATTCAGGGCATCGACAATCGTGACGATGGAATTCAAAACCAAATCCGGTTCAGCTCTCGCAAAATTGGCTATTTTTTGTGGCTCTGCAACGCCACTTGCTTCTATCAGCAAATAGTCAGGAGCCGGGCTAAAGGAGAGCGCCTTGTCAAATGCGTCAAATAAATCCGACCCCATACTGCAACAGGCGCAGCCATTGGCCAGAGACAACATTTCGCCGTCCCGGGCGTCGATCAGCTCTTCATCAATGGCAATATCACCAAAGTCATTCACAAGGACGAGAATACGGTGCCCATTCGCATTCTTGAGCAGGTGGTTTACCAGTGTTGTTTTACCACTTCCAAGGAAGCCAGCAAGGACCGTCATAGGAAGTGGTTTCAAGCGCGCCTTCATTGCACTTGGAATTTCCGTCCACCGAGCACTGTTCCCCAGACGCCGACATCTTTTAAGGCAATCGGATCTACTGCTTCCGGATCATCATCCAGTACCGCAAAATCCGCCCATTTTCCAATTTCGATCGATCCGACCAGATGATCCATCTGTAAAGTATAGGCCGCACCCAGTGTTACAGCATAGAGGGCATCCGCCACCGAAATTTTCTCATACTCCCCTAATGTTTTTCCGCTTTCCGTTAATCGATTGACCGCGCACCAGGCTGTAAAGAGCGGAGCCATTGGGGTCACAGGAGCGTCTGAATGGATCGTAAAAGGCACCCCTAACTCCAGCGCGGACCGACACGCATCCATTCGGCGAGCCCGATCCGGGCCAACAGTCAGAGCTGCGTGCTTGTCGCCGAAATAGTAAATATGATTTGCAAATAAATTAGCCAGCACCCCCAAACGCTTCATCTTTCGGAAATGCGCACGATCCGCCAATTGACAATGTTGAATCACATGACGAACATCCGGTCGGTTGTTTTTTATTTTTGCCGCTTCCAACGCATCCAGCGACACTTCAATCGCTTCATCTCCGTTTGCGTGAATATGCATTTGGATACCGGCCGCATTCAGAATGTCGACCAAATCGTTCAGTTGCGACGGTGCGATATTCCAAATACCGTTGGGCGCACCGTTAAAGTGACCTGGCCACCGAATACGGGCCGTAAACCCCTGAATGGAACCATCCGTGATAATTTTTACGCCGCCCAGAATAAACTTGTCGGTACTTTTCTCACGCAACTCAAGCGCCCGGCTGCATGTTTCTTCGGGCGTTTGGGTTAATCCGTTAAGCATGGAATGCAGTCGAACAGGATAGTCCGCTTCATTTGTTACGGCCGTCATCTCTATCACGTCTTCGTCGGCCAACTCATTAATCAGGTCTGTTGCCGAGGTCACCCCTACCCGGTTACAAACACGCCCGAAAGCCTTTACGCTGTCCGGCGCCCGGCCGATTTCTCGCCAATTAACGCCGAGCCGCCTCATAATCGGGAACATTGCAGCCATTTCCTGAAGTTCGCCGTTAGGAGCTCCATCTTCGCCGAGTGCGATGCCATCGATCCCCATATCAGCCACATAATTCGCCAGTTTGAGAGCGGAAGAACTGACCGTCATTAAATGAAAGTTGGAATGCATCACGGCAATGGGCCGTTCCTGCGAGACCACGTCCAGATCAGACTTGACCATTCGGGGACCCTCCAGGAAAATCGGATCAAACCCCCAGGCCACAAGCGGCTGGTCGGGGGCCAACGTTTTTTCGACCTCCTTCAGGCGGTCAATAACATCATCGATCGTTTTAACCCCGGGCCAGAATTTTCCATCCGGATCAACCCGATCCTGATAGCCCACATAGGTGTAATCCCAAATGCCGCCGGCCATCAGATGAGAATGACCTTCTACCATACCCGGCATAATCACTTTTTCAGCGAAGGTTTCATCAATCTCAAAATCTCCCCAGCCTTGCATATCATCAACCGACCCCACTGAAAGAATTTTGCCCTCTTTTACAGCAACGTGGGTTGCCGCGGGGCAATCAGGATCCATGGTGATAATTTTTTTGGCTTTAAAAACGGTGATTAAAGACACGCGCACTTCCCCTATCGCTGAATTTTTTCGTTAGACAGAGTTTAGGTTGCGGGATACCCTCTGAAAAATAGATAGTACTGCGGGTATTCCACAGAAAATCCGAACAAGAGGTCCAAGATGCGGTATACGCTCAAGCAACTTCGATATATTGAAATCGCTTCGCGCCACAGATCCATTACAAATGCCTCAAGAGAACTCAATATTTCTCCCTCTTCCATCTCAGCCGCCATTGATGCAATCGAACTTGAACTATCTCGAAAGCTGTTCAGACGCCTTCCCTCAAAGGGAATTATTCCGACCCAGTTTGGAGCATCCTTTCTGGGCCATGCCCGCCAACTCTTAAAAGCGCATCAAACATTTGAACAATCCGTCGATGAACAAACCAATATTGTAAACGGTTCTATTCGCATGGGGTGCTTCACCCCCGCAGCACCGATCCTGCTTCCCCTGATCACACGGGCACTGGCCGATAATTATCCTGATATTTCAATTCACTTTATGGAGGGTGATAACAACGCCAACATCTCCCGCGTTACCCGTAATGAGATTGATATGGGGCTCGGCTTCAGATCCAATCTGGATGAGAGCCTTTCTTTCATCCCACTGTTCACGGCACCGCCCCATATTACACTTCCAATCGATCATCCACTTGCCAAAAGTGACGTTTTGACATTGAAAGACGTTTACAAGGAACCGATGATCTTGCTGGATCTTCAACAAACCCGCGATTATATGTTCAGCCTGTTTGCTGAAGATGACTTGACGCCACGGGTGATTTATTCATCAAAATCTGCTGAGATGGTCAGAAGCATGGTGGCGTCCGGACTGGGCTACTCAATCTTCAACCTGCGTCCCTTGAAGAAACAGCAATACACGGTCGGCGATCTGGTTCGAATTCCATTGGCGCCCGTCTATCGCACTGTGGAGTTTGGCATTGTGTACCGCCTGGATGCATTCCTGAGTAAAGCAGACAATGTGTTTATCGAAACCTGCTTACAGCTTCGGGACAACGGTGCGTTTAATGATGCTGTCCTTAGGATCAATCCCACCGAGTAAAGCTATATCCTCTATTTTATTGAGGATATACCCTCTAAAAATATATTTTACGAAAGAACTAACCTCAATTAGCCTAAAATAACCACAAAACGGGAAAAAAAATTGAACAGAAACCGTTTTATTTAACAGGAGGCTGGGATGAGAAAATTTGGAGTATGGGCACTTAGTGCCGCTCTTCTTACGGGCACATTTGCCGCAGCCCCTCTTCAGGCAGAAGAGGGAAAACAAGGGGGGACACTGGTAATTGGAAGTACTCAAAAAGCGCGCCACTTAAACCCCGCTGTTCAATCAGGCATCGCAACGGCTGTACCTGGAACTCAGATTTTTGCAACGCCGCTTCGATATGATGCGGACTGGAATCCGCAGCCCTACCTCGCAGAAAGCTGGACCACGTCAGAAGATGGCAAAAGCATCACCCTCAATCTTCGTAAAAATGCAAAATTTCATGACGGCGAACCGATCACGTCAGAAGACGTCGCTTTTTCCGTTCAAACAGTGCAAGCCAATCACCCGTTCAAAACCATGTTCGAACCGGTTTCATCCGTTGAAACGCCGGACCCTCATACCGCAATTTTAAAGTTTTCCAAATCACATCCAGCGGCCTTTTTGGCGATGTCCGGTGCCTTGCTACCGATTATCCCAAAACATGTATATGGAGACGGGCAGGACCTTAAGAGCCACCCCGCCAACAGCGCCCCTGTCGGCTCAGGCCCGTTCAAATTCAAAGAATTCAAACCCGGTCAATATATTATCCTTGAGAAAAACACGGACTATTTTATTGAAGGGCGGCCGTATCTCGACAAAGTCATCATCAAAAACTATAAAGACCCAACAAGCTTGGCGTTAGCGACGGATAAAGGGGAAGTTACTCTGTACCCTTTTCTTGCACCCACCAAAGACATTGCGCGGCTTAAGAAGAATAAAGACCTTGTTGTCACCAGCAACGGCTATGCCGCCGTCGGCCCCCTTAACTGGTTGGCGTTCAACACCCAGAACAAATATCTGAAGGACAAACGGGTTCGCCGCGCAATTGCGTTCGGGTTCGATCGGAACTTCATCATCAATGCTCTCCATGGCGGTCAGTCAAAACCAGCAACGGGCCCTGTTGCACCGGGCAGCCCTTTCTTTGCACCTGGTGTTGAAAAATATGATCTGGATCTGGACAAGGCAAATGCGCTTCTCGATGAAGCCGGCTTCAAACGGGGCGCTGATGATATTCGTTTCGCATTGTCACTTGATTATATCCCTGGCTCAGCAGAGCAACAGAAAGGCATCGCGGAATATCTCAAGCCTCAGCTCAAGAAAATTGGTATTAAAGTCGAACTGCGTGCGTCCCCGGACTTTCCAACATGGGCAAAACGTGTCGGTGGTCATGATTTTGATATGAGCATGGACATCGTGTTCAACTGGGCGGATCCAGTGATTGGGGTGCACCGGACGTATCTGTGCAACAATATCCGCAAAGGCGTCATTTGGTCCAATACGCAAGGCTATTGCAACGAAACCGTCGATGCTTTGCTTGAAAAAGCCAGTGCCGAGCAAGATCAGGCCGAACGCATTAAACTCTATCAGGAAGCACAAAAAATTATCGTCGATGATGCGCCACAGGCATTTATCAATGTTTTGCCTTACCACAGCGCCTACAGCAAGAAATTGGGCAACCCGCCCCTTTCCATCTGGGGCACAATGGCACCGCTTGACGAAGTTTACTTCAAGTAAGCAGGCTTAATGGGTTACGACGGAGACTAAATTTCGTGAATATTTTAATGATAGTGATCCGTCGTTTCCTTCATGCATTCCTGCTGATATCGGCGGTTCTGGTTTTAAATTTTCTCCTTATTCACATTGCCCCGGGCGATCCAGCTGAAGTCATCGCCGGGGAAATGGGAGGCGCAACCGAGGAAATGCTCGCCGATATTCGGACATCCTACGGACTTGATAAACCGGTCTATGTACAACTGGGAACGTATCTTGGAAAAGCCCTGACAGGGGATCTGGGGCAATCCTTTTTCTACAACGCCTCTGTTCTTGACCTTGTTCTTGAGCGGGTTGGAGCAACCATTCTTCTAGTCGTAACCGCCCTTCTATTTGCAATTTTTGTCGGAACCCTTCTGGGAGTACTCGCCTCTCACAATCCCAAGGGCATTGTCAGCGGTCTGGTCACACTTGTTTCGGTCATCGGGTATTCAGCACCAATTTTCTGGACCGGCATGTTACTGGTTATCCTGTTTGCCTGGTTGGTCCCGGTCTTTCCCATTTCAGGAATGTTTGATATCACGCTCGGTGATGACCTGTGGACACGATCGATTGATATCGCCCATCATCTGGTTTTACCTGCACTGACGTTGGGGATTGTCTATCTTGCGCAATATGCCCGCCTGGCACGGGCTAGCATGCTGGAAATTTTGGGATCGGATTATATCCGCACCGCAAGATCCAAAGGCGTGTCAGAAATATCGATCTACACCCGGCACGCTCTTCGAAACGCAATTCTGCCGATTGTCACAATCGCAGGCCTGCAGTTTGGCAGCGTGATTTCTGGAGCGGTTCTGGTTGAAACAGTCTTCAGCTGGCCCGGTCTTGGGACTCTTGCATTTGACTCCATTCTCGCAAGAGATTTCCCGACCATCCTTGGTATCTTATTCTTTTCATCTCTCTTGGTCATTCTTGCAAATCTTGTAACCGACGTGATTTACCGGATCGTTGATCCCCGCATTCGAACTGGAAACTGACATGGTTGCTCTTGACACTGACATACAACCGAAAAGCCAAAGTCCATTCACGGAAGCCGTCCGCGCGTTCCGTCAAAGCTGGGCTGGAATGCTCGGGTTAATCATTTTGGTCATCATCGCTTTATTTTCGTTCGTCGGCCCCTTCCTGTATGCCGTCGACCCTTTTGAAATCGTCTGGGCCCCGCTCACAGCCCCCGGAGAGGTGGCTTCTGTTCCCTTGGGAACCGACCAGTTGGGACGGGACATGCTCGCAGGTCTTATTCATGGCGGCGCCTCCACTTTATTCGTTGGCCTTACCGCAGGTTTTTTAACTGTGACAATTGGTATTCTGGTCGGTTCCATGTCCGGTTATTATGGCGGTAGTATCGATGAAGCCCTCATGAGGCTCACCGAATTTTTTCAGGTTCTGCCCGCCCTCCTATTTGCAATGGTTCTCGTAACCCTTTTTCCGCCCACCATTTTTATTATTTCACTGGCAATCGGTATTGTCAGCTGGCCGGCAACAGCGCGGCTTACCAGAGCCGAATTCATGCGGATTCGAAATCTGGAATATGTGAGCGCCGCCCGGTCAATCGGCGCGAAAAACAATCGTATTATCTGGCGGGTCATCCTACCCAACGCGCTTGCCCCCCTCATCGTTTCGGCCACATTGACGATCGGGATCGCCATTTTGTTTGAAGCAGGTCTTAGTTTTCTTGGTCTGAGCGATCCAAATGTCTTCAGTTGGGGGATGATGATCGGCGCCGGACGGGAGTATATTCTGGACGCATGGTGGACAATCAGTTTGCCCGGTTTCATGATTTTTCTGACCGTTTTGGGGTTCAGTCTGGTTGGCGATGGACTGAACGATGCCTTTAATCCTAAATTGAGAGAGCGGTGATGTCTGAGTTATTACGCATAAAAGACCTTGTCGTTGACTTCAAAACCCGTGCCGGGAACGCACGCGTTTTAAATCATATCAATCTGGATTTAAAAGAAGGGGAAATACTCGGTATCGTTGGAGAATCCGGGTGCGGTAAAAGCATGACCGCCTTATCCGCCATGGGACTGGTTCCGAGCCCCCCCGGACAGATTACATCCGGTAGCATCTCTTTGGAAGGACAGGACCTCACAACCCTTGCCCCGAAAAAAATGAGGGAAATCCGCGGAAACGTCATTTCGATGATCTTTCAAGAGCCCATGACCTCGCTAAACCCTGTCTTTCGCATTGGCGATCAAATTGCTGAAAGTGTCCTGTTGCACGAAAAAGTAACAAAAAAGCAGGCTTGGGCCCGTGCCGTTGAAATGCTTGAGAAAGTCGGTATTCCTGAACCTGCCGTTCGTGCAAAATCATATCCTCATGAACTTTCAGGAGGAATGCGCCAGCGGGTTATGATCGGCCTGGCACTGGCGTGCAAACCGAAAGTTCTGATTGCCGACGAGCCGACAACGGCGTTGGATGTCACGGTTCAGGCGCAGATTTTCGATTTACTTCGCGATCTACAAAGGGACACCGGAACCGCCATTATTTTAATCACCCATGACATGGGCGCCGTTGCAGAACTTGCCGATCGTGTGGCCGTCATGTATGCCGGACACATCATCGAAACAGGCAGCACGCGGGACATTTTGGACAACCCGCAGCACCCTTATACCAGGGGCTTGATTGCCTGTGTTCCCCATCTTGAAGACAATCCAACTGACGAGCGACCTTATCTGGAAGAAATTGCAGGTGTTGTACCGCCGCTTATTGAATTGGGGTCAGGCTGTGCGTTTGCTCCAAGATGCCGGCATGTTATGGAAAAATGCCGTGTCAATGTGCCGACCATTGATCTAATTACCGACCAGCACAAAGTTGCCTGTTTTAATGTGAAGAAAGAAGTTATCGCATGACATCGGAGCCCTTGCTAGAAGTCAAAAATCTGAAGGTTCACTTTTCCAGTAAAAAAATGTTCAAGGAACCGATGACTGTCCACGCTGTGGATGGTGTGAATTTCTCAATTGAAAAAGGGAAAACACTGGGTATTGTTGGCGAAAGTGGTTCCGGGAAAACAACAACCGCTCTTGCCGTCCTGCGGCTTGTTTCGATTACCGAGGGTGAAATTACACTTTCTGGCAAAAAAATAAGCCATCTGGAAAAAGAAGAACTGCGCCTTGCGCGGCGGCATTTTCAGATGATTTTTCAGGATCCATACTCGTCTCTTGATCCCAGATGCCGGGTCGGCGATATCGTACGCGAACCGCTTGATCTTATGAATATCGGGGAACCGGATCAACGGGACCAAAAGGTAAAAGATCTTTTTGAACAGGTGGGATTACGGCCAGAAAGCATCACCCTTTTTCCGCATCAGTTTTCAGGGGGCCAACGCCAACGCGTGGGTCTTGCCCGCGCCCTTGCAACCGAACCCGACCTGATTGTCTGCGACGAGCCCGTCTCAGCACTGGATGTTGCTGTTCAGGCGCAAATTTTAAACGTCATGCGCAGACTTCAGGAAAAAATGGGTCTTACCTATCTTTTTATCAGTCATGATCTGGGGGTTGTTCAGCATTTATGTGATGATGTCGCTGTTATGTATTTGGGGCAGATTGTTGAAAAAGCAGACCGTAAGACACTTTTCACCAACCCCAAGCATCCCTACACCAAAGCCCTGCTTGCAGCCGTTCCGCGGGTACATGCCAATCCGGAAGCTGTCCGGCGAAGTGCGCTTACCGGTGACCCGCCCAGCCCCATAAACCTTCCCAAAGGATGTCGGTTTGCCGGACGCTGCCCGGTGGCCATTGAAAGCTGTGCTTCTGTACCGCCTCCTTTAAAAGACTGGGGGGACGGCCATTTCGCTTCCTGCCATTTGCTGACCTGATCCATCAAGCTGCTCCAGTTCTTTAAACAGGAGCCGAGCCAAAAAGGACCCTATCGCCAGACGATAAACGCCCTGTCCATTGACAGGTCTGCCGATCCCTTGGTTTCTACTCCCATTCAATGCGTTGTACGCCAGCCTCTTGCAGAAGTATTTCTGAAACATCGAAACTATGATCCAACGCACCGTCTTTTTCAGGCTTTGCAGGACAGCAAACCGTCGTAATACCACTTTGAATTATGGCGCGGGCACAATCGGCGCAGGGGAACCTGTTTACATAAAGAGTACAGCCTGACAGGGTCGCGCCAAAATATGCCGCATTGTAAATTGCATTTCGTTCCGCATGTTCAAACCAAAAAAATTTCTCGCCGCTTTTCCGGTCAAAACGACTTTCTTCAATGGCTTTAATTTGACGCGGCAAACCGTTATATCCCGTCGAGCGAATTTCATGGTTGGTGCCAACAATGACAGCCCCAACCTTGAAATCCCGATCTTCAGTCCACTCTGAAATATGGTTCGCCAATCCCATGAAACGACGGTGCCATTTGAAACCGCTCTTCTCAGTGGTAATTGTCATGTTTCCTCCAGTTAGCCTGTTGAGACATAACTTGTCTTGACGATTGTATAAAATTCCTTCGCATAGCTACCCTGCTCCCGTGGTCCATAACTGGACCCTTTTCGGCCGCCGAAGGGGACATGATAGTCAATACCCGCTGTTGGAAGATTGACCATAACCAACCCCGCTTGCGCCCTCTTTTTAAAGGCCGCAGCATATTTCAGACTTTGTGTGCAGATACCCGCCGACAGTCCAAATTCCGTTTCATTTGCAACCGCGATGGCCTCTTCAAAATCCTTAACCTTGATCACACTGGCACAGGGACCAAAAATCTCCTCCTGATTGATCCGCATTTTGTTATGGGTATCGGTAAACAAAGCAGGCTTCTGGTAGAAGCCAGTAGTTGGTCCATCAAATCGCTCCCCGCCTATGACTGTAGCGCCCTCTTCTTTTGCCAATGCCACATATTTAAGGTTGGATACCAATTGACGCTCGTCGACAACCGGACCCATCTGACTGTTTGAATCCAATGCCGGGCCAATCTTCAACGCACTCATTTCCTCTGTCATGCGGCGCACGAATTCATCGTGAATACCCTCTTGCACGATAAAACGGGAAGACGCCGTGCAGCGCTGACCGGTTGAGAAAAAAGCACTATTCAGACAACTGGAAACTGCCACCTCCAGATCGGCATCGTCCAGCACAACCGTAGGGTTTTTCCCGCCCATTTCAAGTTGCACCTTCTTCATCGATTGCAGGCATTTTTCTGCCACATGCTGACCCGTATTTACGGACCCGGTAAATGAAATCGCGGTGACGTCCGGATGGTCCAGTATTGCTTCTCCAACAATCGACCCACGCCCCATGACCAGATTAAAGACACCACCGGGCAAACCACATTCCATCAAAATTTCGGCAATGGCATGGGCACAAGCCGGTGTTAAGTCCGCCGGTTTGCAAACAACAGTATTTCCATAAGCAAGTGCCGGAGCAATCTTCCAGGCAGGAATAGCAATCGGGAAATTCCATGGTGTAATGATCCCGACAATACCAACAGGCTCCCGCGTGACCTCGATGTCAATTCCCGGACGAACAGAGCTAACAAGATCCCCGGTATTTCTCAGGCATTCACCGGCAAAAAATTTGAATACATTTCCGGCTCTGATCGTTTCACCGATTGCTTCGGAAAGGATTTTTCCTTCTTCACGGGCAAGAAGCGCTCCAAGTTCTTCCTTGCGGGCCAGAATTGTATTGCCGGTTCGATCCAGAATGTCGTGTCTACTCTGGGCATCAAGCGCCGCCCAGTCGGCTTGTGCGTCCTTGGCTGCAGCAACTGCGCTGGTAACATCCTCGGCAGAAGCCTGCGCAAAAACCCCGATCACATCCGATATGTCTGATGGATTGAAATTTTCCTGTGCCTGCTGCCCTGTGACCCATTGTCCGCCGATAAGATTTGCTTTCACTTGCATTTGATAATCCGTTTTAAAGAGAGAGTTGAGTTTGTGTTTTCAGCAGTTCAAAGACTGCATCAAGATCGTGCCTGTCCTGGTCCGCAAGCCGCTGAAGCGGTGGTCGAAGCGCGCACCAGGCCGTTTCTTCGTGGCGGCGGGCCAGGAGGTATTTTATTGACGGGATAAGGGGGGTAGCAGAAATTCCCTCCCTCAGGTCTTTTAACCTTTGTGCGAAAGTGGCTGTTACGGCCTCATTCCTGTTTTGCCAGGCCAGTTGAGACACGGGCGCCGTTAAATTCACAGTCGCCGATATGCAACCGGCGTATCCCTCTGCATGAGCCGTCGGCAGGGTTGTTTCACTGCTTGGAAAAACCGAAAAACCGCTCACCCGGTTTACAATATCGCGACAATAAGCCAGATCCCCGGACGAGTCCTTAATCCCCACTATTTTATCGGGAAAATCTGTCGCCAACCGCATCAGAAGTGCCACTGAAAACCGGATACCGGTCATCGCCGGAAAATTGTACAGATAGAGCTTGATGTCTGTCTCAGAGACGGCTGCAACAAGACGCGCAAACCAGTTATATAATGCATCATCCCGAATAGGTTTATAATAGTAGGGAGGAAGGATCAACGCGCCTGCATACCCAAGTTCCGCTGCATAGAGTGTCAATTTCTCGGTTGTTTCATAATCCGGAGTCCCTGTTCCGACCATGAGAACAGATTGATCCAAATGCTGCGCCGCTGCGCTCATCACCTGCATCCGTTTCTCTATGCTCAGGGAATTGGCTTCACCCGTGGTCCCGAGCACATTCAGACCGTCACACCCGTTGCCTAAAGCCCATTTCGCATGGGTTAAAAACACATCAATCATCGGATCGCCCGCCTCGTTCACTGGGGTCGGGATGGCGGCAATAACACCGCCCAGTTTGTTATTGTTCAAAATTCATTCTCCACCTTAGAGGCCATCACTTTTTTGGGCTGGCATCTTTGCAATAATCGGATGATCAAGCGTTGTCGTTGTTGCCTCTTTCCATCCACCGGGTTGGCCAAGATTTGTAACTGCTGATGAAAAATACTCCGCATTTGCAATCACAAACGGCTCCTCCTCCGGCTCGACAAAGGCGATTTTTCGAATGGCATCCACGGGACAGACGGACTCGCATAAACCACAGGCCACACATTCATCGGGATGGATATAAAACATCCGCCTGCCTTCATAAATGCAGTCAACCGGGCAAACATTGGTACATTCACCATCTTTGACATCGATGCACGGTCCTGTGATTACATAAGTCATCGCCGCTACATCCCTGGCCTATGTGCCTGTCCAAACAGGGGCACGTTTCTCGACAAAGGCTTTTACCCCTTCGTCAGAATCATTGGATTGCAACGCTTTGATCAATGCAGGCGTTCTGAGGGCCTGAGCGTCTCGGGGGGATAAATGAGCCGTTTTCTTGACGGTTTCCTTGATCGCCTTAATCGAAAGCGGGGCGCAGGATTTAATATCGGCAACCCAACGGGCGACAGCATCATCCAGTTCGTCATAGGGAACGACTTCATTTACAAAGCCATAATGCTTGGCATCCTCCGCCAAAAGTTTGCGGCCTGACAGCATGATCCCAAGAGCGATTTTCTCAGGAATCAGGCGTTGCAGCAAAACCATACCGCCCTCAAGGGGGAGACGACCCACCTTGGCTTCAGGAAGGCCGAATTTCGCATATTCGGTCGCAACCACGATGTCGCAGCCCATCAGCATTTCGAAACCACCACCAAGCGCAAAACCGTTCACACGCGCAATGACCGGGATGGAGAGACTGTCCCGGTAGGCCAGCCCTCCAAATCCATTGACCTGCGATCGGGCCCAATAATCAACACCACCGGCATCATTGCCCGATTTCATGTCTGCACCGGCGCAAAAGGCTTTTTCACCCTCGCCCGTAAGAACAACACATCGTAAAGTTTCGTCCTGCTCAATCTCGGTCCATATTTTTTCGAGCTGGGCTTCGGCGGTGCTGTCGATAGCGTTCATACGCTCTGGCCGCCGGATGGTGACATAGGCAACCTGATCTTTGCGCTCAAAAGTAACCGTCATTTCTGACCCCCGATTTCCGATCGAATTTCATCGTTATGCTGTCCCAGTGTCGGGGCTGGCCGATATACTTGAAACGGTGTCTTTGAAAAGTGAACGGGTGAAGAAATGACCTTCACATCTCCGTGCAATGGATGACTGTGCGTCGTAACCATCTGATTATGAATAGTCTGCGGGTCTTCAAGTGCCTCCTCCAACGATTTAACAGGAGCGCATAAGAGATCCTGATCTTCCAGACGGCCGATCCAATAAGCCGTTGTGTTGGATGCAAAAGCCTTCCTGAAACGGTCCTGTAGATAGGCTTTATTTTTAATCTGAGTCTCAAGATCCGGGTAATGGATAGACAGATCTTCGCCCAGTTCCAGCGCCGTGCTGATATCCTGAAGCGGATTTACTTTAAATGCCCCGACAAGAACAACCGCACCGTCGGTCGTATCGAAGACACCGGTCAACGGTAAAGCAGCCCAATTCAGGTCTGTCTGTTCTGATGTCCAGAAAGACGCTTCCTGCATCTGCATGGCCAGCATTGAATCGTAAAGGGAAACAGACACTTCCTGCCCTTCACCTGTCTTATGACGGTTTAACAAGGCAGCCAGAATACCCTGAACCAGATGCATCCCCGCTGTATAGTCGCACAAGGCTGTTGGATAAATTGAACGTGGGATAGACCGATCGGCACGGCGCTCCATCACTCCGGTCATGGCTTGCGCAAGCACATCCTGTCCGCCCTTGTGAACATAAGGCCCGGTTTGCCCGAAACCGGATCCAGAAGCGTATATGATCCGAGGATTGATTTCCTTAAGCGTTTCATATCCGAACCCCATCCGTTCCATAACACCGGGACGGAAGTTATTGACAACAACGTCAGATTTTTTGACCAACTCATAGACAAGGTTTTTGTCTTCTTCATTCCGCGTATCCAAAGTAACGGACCGTTTGTTTCGGTTAAGGCTGTAAAAAACCGGATTATTCAGATCCTTTTCAGTCTTGCCGCCAAAAACATTGCGGGACAGCTCGCCTGAACCGGGGCGTTCAATCTTCACCACATCCGCCCCGAAATCCGCCAGAACCTGTGTTGCACACGGGCCCAGCATTACTTGTGTAAAATCCACGACCCGGATCCCATCAAGGGGCAAGTCTCTCGTCTTGGTCATATCCACTATTCTCTCTTCAATAAGCTTTATGTTGCTGCGAGTTCTTCAACCAGTGCATTGTCGGACGGCACGTCACCAGGATCAGCACCCTGGGCGCGCATCTGTTTCTGAATGGCTTTTGGATCGACGTCCCGCAGGGCAATATTTCCGTTTAGCGCCAGGGATGCGGCGATCCCGGCCGCTTCCCCCTGAACCATGCAAGGCGGAATCTCACGTGACATTTTTTGCGCATCCGGCTCTGCAGAATAATGGCGGCCAGCGACAATCAATCCATCAAGGTTCTTGGGTAATAAGGCACGATAAGGCGTGTAATAATCCCGACCACGGCAAACCGTATCTGCGAAATGCCGTCGGCTGGTGACATCCTCTTTCGTGACAATATATTCCCCTTTGAGCATGCGGGTTTGGCGAACCCCCAGTTGTTCCGCGGCTCCCAGCATGCTGGCATTCTGAAAACCGGGCAGGTTTTTCTTGGCGTAATCGAAAAGCGCCATCATCCTGCGCCGACCCTCATATTCCGCGTTGGTATTATCCTCGACCGTAAGGCCGTCATAGCCCGGCATATGAGGGCAATTACACCAGACAACGCCGGGAATTGGAGTTTTGAGCCACCACATTTCCCACGCACCGCCAATGATGCGGCGCGCCTCACGATCCAGTTTGTTGTATTCCTTGGGATGTTCGAACTGGAACCTTTCAGCTTCATCTGTATCGACATTTGCAATGCGGAAAACCGTCGTTACGATATACTGACCGGTCTGGAATTCGGCGCCACCGCCTGCGGCAACATCCAGATCCCCGGTCGCATCCACAACAACATCCCCCAAAATGGCCTGTCGTCCGGTTTTCGTCTGGGCGATCACACCTTTGACCTTACCATCCTCAACAATTGTATCGGCGAACCAGCTGTGAAGGCGCAAATTGATATTCGCGTCCTTGACCATCTGAAGAGAGGCCCGTTTCCAGGCATCAGGATCAAAAGCCACCGCATGAATGATCGGCTGCGGATGTTGGGCAAGGTGGAAATTATGCACCCCCCATCGAGACCATTTCTCCCACAAGGCCTGACTGGATCCATAATCTTCAGGGGGAGGGAAAACGGCGCCATCTTCTCGGGCCATGTTTGCCACGACTTCGTCAACGATCCCCTTTACTGTCACTTCCATGCCGTTGACCATATCATCCAGCACCAACACCATTCCCCCGGATGCCATCCCTCCAAGATGATGATAGCGTTCCAGAAGCGTAACAGAACACCCGTTTCTGGCGGCGGACACAGCAGCAGTAAACCCGGCGGGCCCACCCCCAACAACGATGACATCTGATTGCGCCACAACGGGCACTTCACGCGTCATTTCAGTAATGCTTTTTCTATCGAAATTGGACACAGTTATCTCCTCAACCAGTGCCATCGCTGGCACGATTTATAAATTTCTAATTAACGTGATTTAGATCAGACAGCCTGTTCGGGCTTCCACTTGATCAGTACTTTTTCGGCAATTGTTACCGACGCAAACAAGACAACGGCCAGCCCTGATGAAACGAAAACAGTCGCATACAACAATGGCGATCGGAAATTAAACGTCGCATCGATAATCAAGGCCCCCAGTCCGACATCCGCGCCGACCCATTCGCCTACAATTGCACCAATAACGCAGGTGGTTGAGGCAATTTTGAGCGCCGAAAACAGATATGGCAGGGACATTTGAAGGCGCATCTTCCAGAAAATCTCAGGTTTGGAGGCTGACAGGATCCGCGCCAGCTCCAGCATCTGTGGATTGATCGCCTGCAATCCCCGAACCATATTGACCAAGGTTGGGAAAAAACAGATCAAGGATGCAATGATCACCTTGGCGATTAATCCATTGCCAAAGATCAAAACAAGGATGGGGGCGATTGCCAAAATCGGTATGGTATTCACAAAAACTGCCAGTGGAAAGAAGGCCGCATCCAGCTTCTTGAAATGGACGAACACGATAGCGGCGAGAATACCGAACATGTTGCCAAACAGAAATCCAAGCAGGCTTTCGATCAATGTAGGCCAGAAATTCTTGGCCAGAAGATCCAGTTCAGACACAAGAACTGTTCCAACATCGCTTGGCGCTGGCGCAATATAGGTGGGAACGCCCGCAAGCTTTACACCGATTTCCCAGATCACGATCAGGCCAAGGGCTGCCAAAACCGGCGGAACATATTTTATTTTGAACAATGCCATCAAAAAGTTTGCAGGCTTTGAAACCTTCTGATCCGCTGTGACGTTACTCATTGTGCTGCCTCCAGCAATTTTCTTAACCGCGCCGCGATTGCCACAAATTCCGGTGTCTCCCGAACGGGCAATTTCCTGGAACGGGGTAAATCAATATCCACAACCTCCATGACACGCCCGGGATGGGCACTTAACATGAGGCATTTCTGTCCCAGAAAAATGGCTTCAGGAATGGAATGCGTAACAAACAGAATGGTGACACCTGTCTCTTTCCAGATGTTTAATATCTGCTCATTGAGGTGATCCCTCGTGATCTCATCAAGGGCACCGAACGGCTCATCCATCAACAACAAACGGGGTTTACAAACCAAAGCCCGCGCAATTGCCACCCTCTGCCGCATCCCCCCTGAAAGTTCATGCGGTAATGCCGTTTCCCGGCCTTTTAATCCAACAAGTTCCAATAGCTCTTCAGGTGATTTTTCGCTCAGGTGAAGGGGGCGATCTTTCCGAACGCCCATCTCCAGTGGTAGCCTCACATTTTCAAGAGCTGTTCTCCAGGGCAGCAATGTTGCATCCTGAAAAACGAACGAAAATTCGCGTGGTAATCTTGCCTCTGTTGGAGTCCGGCCAAAAATCCGAACATCCCCCCCGGCGATCGGAACAAGATCCGAAATCAATCTCAGCAAAGTCGACTTGCCACACCCGGATGGTCCCAAAATTGTCATGAAGGTTCCATCTTCGACAGATAGATTTATTTTATCGAGTGCGGTGAAATCTCCAAACTTGACCGACGCGTCGGTCAGGTGCGCGGCATAAGAAGACGGATCGATTTCCGGGCTTCGGTTCTCAACGGCAAGATTATTACGCATTTTCTTTAGCCCACCTTCGGACGATCAGCCTTCGTCGCTTCCAGAATGTCCAGAGTCATGACATCGCCCAGCGTCGGCACGTCCCCTTTGAACTGGTCAAGCTTTGCATATGTTTCGATTTGCTGTTCCCAGTTTACGGCCTTCATGGTGCCCCAACCACCCGCTTTGGTTTCTTCATTGAAAACGTATTTCAGAATAACATCGACCGCTTTGCGTTCGGATTCCACGTTCAGATTTGGATATCTTTTCACCAGCAGTTCAACTGCTTTTTGTGGATTGGCATGAACCCATCCCCACCCTTTCGCCGTTGCCCGAACAAAGGCTTCCACTTTATCCGAATGCTGTTGCAAGGTTTCGTCTGTGACATAAAACGGGTTTGCATAAAGCTGAATCCCGCTGTCCCAAAGGCGCATGTCAACACGTTGATCACCAAGAATATTGAGCGCGTTGATATTCGACTGCCATCCTGAAACCGCATCAACCTGACCGTTCATTAAAGGACCCATATCACCGCCCATTACAACAACGTTCACATCATCATAGGCAATGCCGTGCTTCGCCAGCATGGCCCGAAGCAGAATACGCGCAGTTCCCTGAGTTCCGATTGTTTTGCCAACCATGTCCTGTGGCGTTTTGATGGGATTTTTCTTCAACGAAAAATAGGTAAAGGGATGCTGTTGATAGCCTGCAGCAACACATTTAATCGGAATACCGGCTGAACGCGCCAGCATCAAAGACGGGCTGGAAGACAATTGACCAACCTGTGCCCTTCCAGAGGCGACGGACGCGACCCCATCGACATTGGGTCCCCCCGGCGTAATGGTTAAAGACAGACCTTCCTTTTCATAATATCCAAGATGATCCGCCGCAACTTCTCCCAATTGGCCGTTCGATGCGATCCAGCCCAATTGCATATTCACGTTGAACGTGTCTGCCTGTGCTGATTTTGCAAATCCAAGATAGGTTCCGGCTGCGGCCATACCGACAGTTGCCCCGATCCCTTTTACAAAACGCCTGCGGTCCGTATTTAAATGTTGTTTGAGTGCCATTTTGATATCCCCTTTTTGTTTGATACAAACTGGTTTTCCTCCCAAAGAATAGTCAGTTTGACCTTATATTTCTTATTGGTTGACAGTAGCAGGATAAGTATGCTGCCATTAGAAGAGAAATTAGTCTATGGCGATGCCAAAAAGGCATCACACTTTAAGTCTTTGTAATATTTAAATAATATGCACCATCCATCCATTAGATATATTGATGAGGTCGCTCGTCAGGGCTCTATTCGCAAGGCAGCCAAGGTTTTGAACGTGGCTTCGTCGGCCATAAACCGGCAGATTCTAAAACTTGAAGAAGAGTTTGGAATGCGCCTTTTTGATCGGGTGCCGGAAGGAGTTGAACTGACGCCGGCAGGAAAGGTCATTGTCGAGCATTGCCGGAAAACACTTTATTATTTTAATCAGGCACGAGCCGAAATCGACGATATTCGCGAGTTAAAAACCGGGCATATCAGGATTGCCGCGATAGACTCGATGGTGTTTGATTTTCTACCCCGCGTCTTAAAAGACTTCTCCTCTGAATATCCTGGTGTTTCTTTTTCCGTGGAAACTCTGGGCCCCGGTGAAATCAATGAAAGCATCGCACGGGGGGAGACCGACATCGGTCTGAACTTTACCAATCAGGTCAACAGCCTGCATCCCGAACTCCGGGTTTTTGCCGAAGTGCCGGCCCCCCTCGGACTGCTCGCCGCACCGAACCACCCTTTAGCCGACCGGGATTTTGTCAATATTGAAGACTGCATTCCCTTCCAGCAGGTAAGGACATTGGATGCCCGGCGGAAATCTTCTTTTATTGATCTAGAAATCGATACGATAAAAACGCCTCTCTCCACGATCTTTTACACAAACTCCCACGTCATGGCGAAACAAGCGATCCTTTCAGGGATCGGCATCGGGATCTATACCAAGATCGGATTTCTGTCTGAGGTCGAAAATAGAGAAGTCAGATTTATCCCGTTTCAGGACAACAGACTGAAGGACTATTCGGTGGGCAATATCGTCTCAGCCCACCAAAATCTGGGCAAGGCCTCTTACCTGTTTGCCAAACTCATTGAACGACATTTGAGAAACGCAGATTTTGTCTGAAAATATTGATCCCGAGGGCAGCAATAGAGGCCAGACAAAATTATCCCTGATGGCGGCCAAGGCCTTAACTGGCCTGCACGGCAACGACAGAAGGTATTTTTTGGGCACCAATGGTACTCATCTGACACGCATAAAAACCTAAACCACCGTCAAAAGCGGATTACCCCGCTTGGCAAAATCGGTCCCTCACACATTCTGTCGTTCTTGGTTGGCAATCCATCCATGCCTAGTCAGCCAGAGTGCAATTTCAGACCTCTTCTCCATCCGGTGGGTCTACCTCGTCAGACATGTTCGCGTCATTCTCTGCCGGTGCCTCACCGATCTCTAAATCACGGTCCCCAGGGTCTGAATTGCTGTTCTCTGCAATTTCCTCGATTAGGATAGCGCGCTCCGCAGCTGGTGACCCATCATTCTCTCCTGAAGGGCCGTCAACAACGACCTCCATTTGCACCGCTTCATCCATTTCCAAATGAGCTCTCCCCCCTGGAAAAAAGGGAACCAAGTCTCCATGCCTTGGATGGTTTTCATCGTCAAAGACAGCCCGCGGTGAAAAACACCTGTTCATCCAGTTTGGGCAACAATTACTGAAAAGGGCCGGTATCATGCCCCAAAATGGATTGGGTTGCGACATCAGCATGCTCAGGGGAATCTCACCGGTTGCAAAAGACAGCTTACCAGCCATTATTGTCATGGTATCCTGACCATATCCAAATTTCAGGATCACCAGATCCAGCGCCTGCCACACAGCAAACCCCACCCATAGATTAACCAGACCCGAACAATAGCGCATACAAAGCGAATTGCGATTGCATGGACAGCGCGCCAATCCGATCCGCATCAAACTGGATATAATCGAAGAGCCGCCGCTTGCAAAAACACCTCTCGCAGCGTTCATACTGTAATAGTCCGAAGGGCACTGGAACAATGTCCATGGTCCACAGGTACTGTTTCCAATAAACGAGAGAAGAGGCCCCATAAAAACAGCCCCGACGCTGGCACTGATCCCCGCGCGGATCAAAACTGTACCGCATTCCCCTATTTCGTCAGTGCCGATTGCATGTCGGCGGGCGCGACAGCATATAATCCGCCGATTTCGGTTTGCGGACGCATACACGCCCGGGATAACGGCCAATTGCGTAAACCACAAAGCAATGGAGATGGCCCATCTAAAGGCCAGTTCAGAATCATATCCAAACAACACCATATCCCAGGCAAAAAATAATCCGAACGAACTGATCGCCGTCATAAACGCGGTTCCCCAGATGGTCGCCGATCGACCATAATTCCGCCGCGCAGCTCGGGCACAGTTCGAACAGGGGCACAGTCCCTGATCATCAAAATTATTAATAGGATCAACCGGATAAGCATGCAGATCCGTGGTCGATCGCAAGGGATCCGGGCTTAAAAACTGCTTTAGGAATGCCGCGTAAAATCTCTGTCCCGCATGATACAAACCGGAAGAAGGGTCAAACCTCATACCCGCGTAAACCAGATCAAACCCGATACTTCCAACGCTGTTCTGTGGATCCAAACATCCGTATGCATCAAAATCCAGACGGGCCGCGATATGGCCATTTTCCTTAGTTGCAAGAACGCTGGTCGCTTGAAAATCAAGATGCAGATAAAGCGTGCCGACCTGCTTTTGGTAAAAATTCGCGCCTATGCCTGTCTCACCCCCGTCGCGGCTCCCGCCTGCTATCGTTTCGTCCCGATCATTTCTGACATCAGATCGAGACCGCCTGGCCACGGGAAACAAAGTTTTTAGCCGCGGCCCGCGTGCGTAAGAGGCCGTGAGCTCCGCAACCGTACCCAATTCCGAGCACATCTTAATTGTCGCTAACAACCTGTCATCGGGCAGTCTGGTCAGCAGGTAATCTTCATCGACAAAAAAGGTTGTTGTACCCATACCGTCATCTTTAATCAGCAGATCGCCCAAGGCGTCATGGACGAACGAGGTGGACACCACCATGCTCTCATCACGGCGCGGCGACCTGTGACAGGTTTTAAGGAGCCCATCGGGCCCATATTCGAAGCGCAAGGCATCGTTAATATGCGCAGCCCGCTTCATAAGGCCGTCGACATCAAACTGAACTTCCGGCTGAGTTGATTGCCCGACAGGCTTCAGGCCGTTCGTCGGAGTTTGAGCCACGCTGCCCATACCGCCACCTGATTGCGCGCCCCCCACCAATCGAGAAAACTCATCATAATCGTAAGTCTTTCTGATCAGTGAGCTATCTTCGTTTTTACGGTCCACCCCCGTTACAAGGCCCGGAAAACCTGCCGAAATTTGAAAATCCTGAGACAAAAGAGTTTTTGACGAGTTTCCCTTATTCTGGTGAACGGAAAAATGTTCAACCTGCCCATAACAGTTGGTTTTTCTGGTTTCCTCAATACCGTTTTCGAAGGTTGTCAGATGCGGCCGACCAAAAATGTCGTGATCCTCAAAACAGACCAGCGGTGCCGTCCGGCCCTGAAGTTTTGCCGATGAAAGCCATCCGCGCCCTTCATACTGAAATTCAAGACTTCGACCATCCGGGTAATGGCGACACCGGACACTGCCGTCTGGATAGAGGTCATTGCGAATTATTTCAGCGTCTGCCTGACCGAAAAAAACCTGCCGCTCGATTATCTCGCCGTTTGGCGCATGCTTTAACGTTAATATCCACCCGTCCGGATGGGTGGACGTGATGGATTGGCTACAGTTTTCTTGATCCGGCGTATACTGAAATGTGTAATCTGCTTCATCCTCGCTACCAACATTGTGGGTCTTTTTTATCAATTGTCCGAACCCGTTATAATACAGCTTTGACACTCTTTCATTTTGCGTCACACGGGAAATTCTGAGATCCGGACCAAATTCCTGTTTCGTTATTCCGGTAGCCGTATTCTCTTCCCATACACACTGCCCCAATGCATTCCATTTGTAGGTTGTGTTCTGGTTATCAGGGCCGCATTTGGAAATAATTTGCCCGAACATATCAAACTCAATCCGAGTTTCTTCCTGATCGCCAGAAAGGAGGGTGTGCAAACTTCCATTGTCTTTTACAGTTTCTATTTTCTGATCGACGAAAGTGCCGTTGGGGCTGAAGGCCACTTCCTGTTTACAAAAATCCCCATCATTATTCACGGAATAGGTAATGACTGTGTGCGAGCCATCGGGTAGGACCGCTCCTGATTCCTGCCCAAACAGATCTCTTTTCTGCACGATCCATTTAACTTTGGTGGCCTTAATGGCTCGTATTTTTTTGGCCAGATTTTCTTTCTTGCAATGAATAACAAAAGGAAGACTTTGGCGGCTTTCACTGGCCGAAATCGAGTGTTTATTAAGTTGAACCTGCCATTTTCCAGTTTCTATATTTGTAATTTCGGCCACAACCCGCATTTGACTATCGAGAATTTCATACCTTTCATGGGGGTCTCTCTGTGCACCCCTAAACCGTTTTTCCAACCGGACCATGGTCTTGAAATACTGATCTTGATACAGATCAACGGTGTGCATGGGGACAAGTCCTGTGGCTTTCCCCCAGCCTGAAGGGTTGCTTAAATCACAGGTATTGATGCCAATAACGGTGCCGAACGCATCCAACGTCGTTGTTGTAATCGCCCCAAACGGATTTTTTTCATACACCAGATGACCGAACGCCGGGGCATGTGTTTTTTCAATAATCTGTTCTTCGGACGTCTGTGGCGAAGAGATCGTTTCACGGCACGGCAAGGAAAAATCGTCATATTGATAAGTGTGAACGGTGCCGCCGACTTTGACCTGATGGCAAATCAACCCCTTAGAATTCAATCGGCTTGTTTCGACGTTTGAATATTGATCTTTGTCGATCATCGACCGACGGGAAATGGAGACCGGCACTCCCGATCCTTCTTCAAACTGGTAATCAAATATCTCCTGTTTCAGCAAAGTCCCATTTCGATCATAGAGGGCGGACTGAACCAGATATTGTGCATGCCCTTCATCCGGGCCGTTGATATACTGCCGCTTGGTGATAGATTTATCATCCTCCAACCGGATCAGTGCTCCGTCCATATCATAAGCAAAATAGCGAATTTTCGCCGGAAGCTTGTCCTTTTCAGTCACCCATTTCGTGGTCACTTCTTTTGTTTTCAGAAATCCATTTATCAGATCAAACCATTGATAATCATACCGGGTTTCTTCGATAATAAGATCTGGCGCCTCGGCTTTCCCTTTTTTAAACGTGCCTTCCAAACACAGCAGTCCGGTTTGCCGGCCAACAACATGATACTTCCAGAAGTTTCCTTTCCCTGAACCGACGGACCAGATTGCGATTTCCTCGAACATAAGTGTGCCGAACTGATCATGTGTCTCACCTGCCGCGGTGACTGAATATTCGGTCGCCTGCACCTTTCCCAGCGGGCCAGAGACATATTCCTGATACCCTGCCAAAACACCTCTTTCATCGGCGTAACACGGGTCGATTTTAAAACCGGTTGTATTAATTATGGAGGTCAGCAAATGTTTGTTCTTTTCGTCATAGGCAAAGACAATCGGCTTTCGCGCGAAATATTCACCTTCGGATCTTGCTGAAATCTGAATGCGGCTAAGCATCCTGCGTTCCTGAAAAAGGGAATATCCAAGAATTTCACGACTGCCTAAAAAGCTGACAATACCAATCAGTTGACCGCTCTCATCGTCATAAGAAAAGACAACCCGTCTATTCTGAAGTTGCCGGCAGCCATAAGCGATCGTTTTTGGTCGTCCACTTTCATCGAAAGCGACCCGGATGGTATTCCCGTATAGATCCTTCATGGCGAAGAGGGTAAACACGGTTTGGCCGGTGCCGGGCTGGGGAACATACTCTGCCCTGACTCCCTCACCATCAAAGTGAACAAGGGTGCCATCCTTGCAGACATTGACCGATAGTTCGGCGCCGTCCTGAATATATCGGCTCTCGCCGGTTTTTTCGATCGTCGGGATACCGCTTAAATCCCAGCCTGCAGGAAGATAGGGTTTTTGCAGAACCGATTGAAAACTTCTATACCGAAGGACAAGCGCAGGCTGAACACCCCGCACGCCCACCGGAACATCTATAGGAAGTTCATAGCAGGCCGCGGCATTTCTGGTATCGACATAAAAGCTACCGAGTGGGGCGCATTCAATCACATTTGATATTTTCATGGGGGCGCTCATCCTTCCTGAAAAGAAAAAGCTGGCGAAAAATCGTCAGCACAAAACTGACGCTTTCTCATGCCTCCCTGTGAGATGAACTCGCTGTAACTTTATCTGAAAATCATTTTGTTTTGTTCGTGCCTTATATGCCAAGACATAAAAAAAGGCGGCAGGCTGAAAAAGGTGGCCTACCGCCCGACAGGGAGAAGATTGTTTCGATTATCGCTATTGTATCTCGCCCACCACACGGATACGGGCCCTTATGGCATGTCCTGGCAAGTAAGAAATTGGCAGGTCTTCCATCTCCACAACTTTAAGATCAGCTTCCGACGCGCCGGCCGCAATTGCTTTTCCTTCCGCTAAACGGAGAGCTTCAGAAAGAGCGTCTTCTCGCGACATCCCACTGAAGATCTGATCAACTTCACCACTGATTTGAGCGATTGCCGCCCCCACGGCGTTCGCGACTGCCTGATTTTCAACATGGTGAACCTCACTAACGCCTTTTAGAAGTTTTGGAACCAGTGCCGCACCACCCCCGACCGCAATCAGGGGAACATCCCCCGCTCCTATTTTGATTTTATCAATCGCGATCTCGAGCTTCTCTCGCACCCCGGTCAAGACGCTCTCCACGAAAGCACCGCTTATGGACGAGACACGGCTTTTGTCGCCAACATCCATCAGTCCCGCAGCGACCGCGATATCGGTCAGGGTTAGCTGTTCACCGCCAAAAACGCGAGACATTTTCTGTAATCTGAAGCCCACACTTTCCGGTCCAATCGTAACGGGATCCATCGACACTTTTGTGCCGCCGCCCACGCCAATTGATAAGAGGTCGGGCATCCTGAACAACGTGCGCACGCCACCAACGGAAACTGTGCTGTTGGCCTGCCGGGGAAATCCGTTAACAAGACAGCCGATATCTGCTGTTGTACCCCCTACATCGCAGACAATTGCGTCGTTCATATGGGATAAATACGCCGCCCCTCGCATACTATTCGTCGCACCGGAGGCAAAACAATAGACCGGGTATTTTCGCGCCATTTCCACACTTGTGACGGTGCCGTCGTTCAGACTGATAAAAAGCGGCGCAGCGATGCCGATTTCTTCCAGCGCGTTTTGAAACGCCTCCGTCGCCCCTTCTGCAAGATCAAGAAGAGACGCGTTGAGAAGCGTCGCATTTTCCCGCTCCAGCAACCCAATTCGGCCCAAGGTATGGGAACAGGTGACCCTGATATCCGGACATTCAGACCGTAAAATTTCCTCCGCCCGTTTTTCGTAATCGGAAATCAGCGGGGAAAAGACGGAACTCACGGCAACAGATGTTATGCCAGAATTCCGGATCGAACGAGCCGCCTCAGATATTGCTTTTTCATCGAGCGCCCCGATGGGACGACCATCATATTCTGCACCGCCCCCGACCATATAGATGCCCCCGTTTGCAAGGGTTGCAATGTCAGCAGGCCAATCAATAAAGGGCGGCAAGCTGGCCGCAGCAGGTAAACAAATTCTCAGTGCGGCGATTTTGTTAAGCCGTTTTCTTTCAACAACTGCGTTGATGAAATGGGTTGTTCCCAGCGTGATGCTTGAAGCAAGACCAGTTTGATCACCGCATAGGTGCTTCAATTCAACCAACGCATTTTTTATGCCCGTTGTGACATCTTCCGTTGTGGGGGATTTCACGGCCCCCACAACAGAGTTTTCATCAATCAACACTGCATCAGTATTCGTGCCGCCAACATCTATTCCAATACGAAACATAAGCCCCCCTAAAAAACGGATCTGTAGTCAAAGTCGTATCCAAATGCTCTCGGGCCGACCAGATCCAGACCACGCTTTGAGAGAAATACAGGCGGGGATGGAAGCGCCAGAACGGAAACGCGCTGCCCATAACGCAATGTTTCTGTCGCTATTCCATCTCCACTAACGCTATCGACCACACAGATAAGATCTGGCGTCATTACAACCGGTTCAAGGTCACAATACCCCACCGAAAATTCATTCTGAAAATCCAGAATAAAGTCAGCATTCTGGTCCTTACCCATGCCTTCCAGTTTAGTTCTGCCTCGTAAAAACCCTTTGGTCGTCCGCCGCTCGACATCAACAATTTTTCCTTCGAAAATGAGCTTCCCGGTACATTGGTTCAGGATCGCCTGAACAGGATCGGAATGTTCGGCGCGGGATTTCAGAACCGCATATCCCAGATCAATGGCCTTTGTCGTTGTGTACAAAACACCAAATTCCTTTACCTCTTTCCCGGTTCTGGGCGCCTTGCAGGTTGTGGCCGTGGATCCCATCTCTGTACAGATTGTCCGGCTTAGCCGTTCCATCCATTTCCAGTTTTCGGCTTTATGAATAAGGATTTCGTTATCCCGAATGTCTGCCATAGCCATCGGCGCACAAGGCAAGTCGGCCACAGAAAAGCTGGTCATTTGGGCTTCCGGATACGCCCGCCCCATACTATCTGCATCGATAACAGGCAGTCCCGCCAGTATGGCCACCAATAAGGGAAGCAATCCGTTCCCGCCGCCAATTTCAAGTGCCATCACTGCGTCAAAATCCCGGTTTTGAAACCGCTCCATGGCTCGCATGGGCTTGATCGAATTGGCGGGATTGCTGAGCCGCTCCTGCCCAACAATAGGCGCCCCCTGAGTAGACAGAACTGCGATACGCGCGGTATCCGAAACATAATCCGGGTTCTGAAGAATAACGCGATGACCCTCAGCATACAGTTTTCGCAGGTTCAACAGATTGAGATACGGCGACCCACCCCCGCCAGTTCCGAGAATCCATGCCCCCACAGCCAATGCCTCGATATCCTCTAACGTCAGAACACGCTGCCCCGGAGCGCGCGCTACTTTTCCTCCTTTTTCAAGGGCCGGGCTATCCTTTAATTCGAACATTGCTCAACAACGCTTTCATATCATTACTATTCAATTATTCTGAGCATAGACCCTGCGAAATTTTCAAAGAATACGTAGCTACACCTAATTTTTCCCTTTCCATTAAGGCATTTCATCCTAGTATATAAAAACCAATAGGTTGTACGAACAAGCAAAGAAGGGTTGAATGGGTCAGCGAATTACCTTTATTTCTATGGGACAAACGCCCCGTAACACCCTGATAAAGTCAATCTTGGAACATATCGACATGTCATGTGAGGTTACGGAATTTGGGGCCCTGGACGGATTAACCCGCACAGACATCACTGAATTGGAGCCGTCTGCCCATGAAGTCGGTATTTCCACACTCCTGAACGATGGCACGGCTGTCGCTATTTCAGAAAGCTGGCTTAGACTGCGTGTCAACGAATTATGCCATGGACGGGGAAAAAGCCTGTCAGATCTGACAGTAATTGCGTCAACCGGTGCCTTTGATGTGGGCAATACGAACGAATTTGTCATTCATAGTCAGAACATGCTGGATCAGTTCATGGAAACCATGATCATTGCAGGACAAACTGCCGGTAAGATTGTTCCCTTGTCAAGTCAGCCCTACCGGTTTGGTAAATCAAAGCACAGTTTTGCGACGGAGATATCCGCAGGATCAGGAGATATCAAGGCTTTGGAAAATGCTGCGGACAAACTGAAATACTGCGATTTTCTGATTTTGAGCTCTATGGGCTATACAAACGAAGATCGGCAGATTTTATGTCGATTTTCAAACAAACCCGTTATCCTTGCTCATCGGATCGTCGCCGGAGTTATCAACAAAATTCTCAAGCAATCCTCACCCACCTCGAACGGCGACAAACTGTTACAAGGCGGCACTCTAAGCAATCGGTTGAAGAAACTCACCAAACGGGAACGACAGGTATTTGAAAATGTGCTGGATGGTTTGGGCAATAAGGAAATTGGCCGAAATCTTGAGATCAGCTATCGTACTGTTGAAATCCACCGTGCCCGAATGCTGGCGAAGATGGGGGTATCCAATAGTCAGGAGCTTATGCGCCTGATCCTGCAAAATATCAGCAAAGCCAAATCCAATTCAATCAATTGATACTATTCCGCCTTTAACGGGACAGGCATTTCTGCCTGTGTTTCAGACAGTTCTCTCGCGCGCGCAACCTTGATGCAGCGGACCAGATGCTGCGACGGTAACTCAGTATTTATTATAGAAGCCTGATCACATAAACCGACAATTTTCTCACGGCATCTCGAGCCAAAAAAGCAACCTGTTGGCAGGTTTAAGGGGCTGGGGATATCACCATGAAGCGGTTCTGAACGCCGTTTCTGATTAATTTCAGGCAATGGCACCGCCGCCAGGAGGGCTTTCGTATAAGGATGCTGGGGGTTGCTAAACACGTCTTCTGTATCGCCTTGTTCGACTATTTGCCCCAGATACATGACGGCAACCTTATTGCAGACATGTCTAACCACAGCCAGATTATGGGAAATAAACAGAAAAGTCAGATCCAGCTCTGTCTGAATTGATTTAAGAAACTCAAGGATCTGGGCTTGAACAGATACATCCAGTGCAGAGGTCGGCTCATCCAATACCAGAAGTTCAGGATTGAGGGCGATCGCTCTGGCAATACAAACCCTTTGTTTTTGGCCGCCGGATAATTCATGGGGATATCGGTATAAAAACTGCCTCTGTAACCCGACAATTTCGAGAAGCTCCTGAACTTTCTGCTTCAAGGCGCCCCCTCTTATTTTTGTTTGCAGGATCAACGGCTCTGATACTGACCTGAAGATGGTCATTCGCGGATTTAAGGCCGAATGGGGGTCCTGAAAAATCATTTGCGCTCTTTGCCGGTAACGCATCTCTTCCTTTGCTGTCATTCTGGAAATTTCCTGACCATCAAAGACAATGCGTCCAGACGAGTTTTTATTCAGCCGCAGGATGGTTTTACCAACGGTCGATTTTCCGGACCCGGATTCCCCGACCAGACCAAGGGCATCTCCTTTTTCCAAACGAATATCGACTCCATTGACCGCCATCAGTACTGCTTTTTCACCACTTTGGCGGACAGGAAAAGCGACTTTCAGATCTTTAACATCAAGCATCTGTCATATTCCTTTCGCCAAATGGCAAAGCACCTCATGCCGGCCGGCATTGAAGTGTTTCAAGGGCGGCGGGGTATTGCACTTTTCATCGGCGCGCGAACATCGCTCGAAAAATCGACATCCTGCAGGCGGATTAAGAAGATTAGGAAGATATCCGGGGATACCGGACAGATCTTCTGCTGGCCGTTCCGGATGCGGAATGGATTTAAGCAACCCGTCTGTATAAGGGTGCTGTGGTTTGCCAAACACATCCTTGATCGTTCCATATTCCACGACCTCACCCGCATACATAACGGCAACCTTGTCACAGACCTTTGCAACAACGCCCAAATCATGGGTTATGATAATTACGGACAGCCCCATTTGCGCCACCAACTCGGCAATCAAATCAAGGATCTGGGCCTGAATGGTGACATCCAGGGCAGTGGTCGGCTCATCAGCAATCAGAAGTTTGGGATTTCCCGACAACGCCATGGCGATCAGAACCCGCTGCCGCATACCCCCCGACAATTCATGAGGATATCGGCTCAACTGTTTTTCCGGATTAGGCAGATGCACTTTATGCAACATCTCTATGGCATGCAAACGGGCTTCCTTTTTATTTTTGCGCTGCTTTCTTGGCAGGATCTTCTGATGTGCCATAATCACATCCATCATCTGACTTCCAATCGAGAATACCGGATTGAGATAGGTCATCGGATCCTGAAAAATCATGGCAATCTCGACACCCCGAATAGATTGCATTTCCTTTTTCGATAACGTCAGCAGGTTTCTGTCTGCATAGAGAATTTCCCCCGAGACCACCTCTGACGGTGGGCTTGGTAACAGGCCCAGAATATTACGCACAGTTACAGATTTTCCGCATCCGGTTTCACCAACAATACCCAAGGCTTCCCCTTCTTTTACGGATAAATTCACATTATTCAGCGCGTGATACACCCCATCGAACGTCTTGAAATTAAGAGAGTAGTCTTTGATGCTCAGGATTGTATCCATTCCTATTCCCTCCCTCTGGGATCAAGAATATCCCGCAGGCCATCCCCCAACAGGTTGAACCCCAGAACCGTAAAATAGATGGCCAGCCCGGGAAACATTGAATACCACCACCAGTCAGGAAGATAATTGCGGCCAATACTGATCATGGCACCCCATTCTGGATAGGGCGGTTGCGCTCCCAGCCCCAGAAATCCGAGGCTAGCCGCACCAAGAATGGCCATCCCCATATCCATACTGCCTTTGACGACAATCGGAGACATGCAATTGGGCAGAATATGAACGAACACTATTCTAAGTCGGCTAGCGCCAATAGAGCGGGCCGCTTCGACATAAATTTCATTTTTCAGGGACAGGGTTTTCGCTTGTATCAAGCGCACATATCCGGGCCACCACACCAATGACAGTGCCAGCATGGCATTAAAGATACCCGGCCCCAGAACCCCGGCAATCGCGATCGCCAGAATAAGACCCGGGACCGACAGAAACACATCGGTTACCCGCATGATGATTTCTTCAATCCATCCGCCCATGAAACCAGCAATAATGCCCAGTGGCACGCCGATGAGCATGGCAATGCCGGTTACAATCACACCGATCTGAAGAGAAATCTGCGCCCCGATCACCACACGGGTGAAGACATCATTTCCAACTTCATCTGTCCCAAACCAATGTTCCGTACTTGGCGGCAGAAGTTTTTTAGACAAATGCACCGCCCCCATCGCATCTTCCGGATAAGGAACAATGAAAGGACCAAAAATAACGAAGAACATGAAAACCGTTATGATGCCCAACCCGAACATGGCAGAGCCATTGCTGGAAAATGTTTTTGCATATAACCGAAAGGTTCGGATTTTGCTCGCATGGCGATCCTGCCAACTGAATTCATCTGGTTTTTCAAGGATGTCACTCAATATCTCGGCCCCCTAAGCCTTTTGAGCAATACGGGGATCCAGCCAGCCGTATAGTAAATCAATGACAAAATTGACAATCATGAACCACGCCCCAAGCACAAGCGTCGCTGCAATGACGGGTTCAAAATCTGAAGCGGTCGCCGCCTGAACCGTGTAGAGGCCAAGTCCCGGCCAATCAAAAACGGTTTCAATCAGAACTGTCCCGCCCAGCATCCATCCAAACCGTAGTCCGATCAGGGCCAATGACGGCAACATGGCATTTTTCAGCGCATAGAGATAAACGATCCGCGTCGCCGAAATGCCCTGCGCCTTTGCGTTCGTGATATAATCCTGATTCAGGGTTTCCAGCATTTCGGCCCTATTGACCCGAATAATCGAAGCCAGTGCCGGAAAACAGAGGGCAATCGACGGCAAAATCAAGTGATGAAGCGCTTCAAAAAAGACTGCAAACTCAAAGGTCAGCAAGGCATCCAGCGTATACAGCCCGGTAAGCGTGGTCGGTGGATCTGTCATAAGATCCAGTCGCCCCCCTAAAGGAAACCATCCCAGTTCCAACCCAAAATAAAGCTGTAACATGAGGCCCAGCCAGAACATGGGAAGCCCCACACCGGACGAGCTTAAAATACGTATGCAGTTATCAACCCAACTATTCTGCCGAACTGCGGAGATCACCCCAAGGGGAATTCCGATGAGAATAGACAAGGTTATTGAAAACAACACCAGTTCAAATGTCGCTGGAAAATACGTGATGATATCATCGAATACTTCCCGTGTTGTATGAATTGATGTTCCCAGATCCCCCCGTAAGATGCCTGTCGTATACATGAAGAACTGTTCGGGTATTGATTTATCAAATCCTCTTTCTTTACGGATCTGGTCAATCATTTCCGATGTCGCATCCGGACCTGCAGCCAAGGCAGCCGGATCGCCTGGGGTCACATGCGATATAAAGAAGGTTATGACCAGGAGACCAAAAAGCATCCCGACCATTAAGACACTGCGTTTCAGCACCATGTTGACCATATCAGTTCCCAAAAAAAACCGGACCTGCGGACAGGCCCGGCTGATCACCTGAAGCGTTATTTACCAATACCCAGGCCGTATAAATCGATTTCCGCTGCCATTCGGACCGGGCTATATGTGAATCCTGTTACATAATCCCTGTAAGCAATGAGCCGTTTCCTCATCATGCCAAAGATTTCCGGCTGATCATCCACGATCATACGCTGAATATCTGCGTAAAGTGGCGCCCGCTTTTCCCAATCTGTTGTATTACGGGCCAGCTCAATCAACGAAGTGACTTTCGGATTATCGTAAAAGTGCGATCCGTAATACTTGCCCCATGAATTTGGATGATATTGATAGGCCACAGCATCCGGATCTATGGAAACCGGCGTTGTAAAAATCGCCGTAATATCAGCTGCCGTTTCCGGTTTTGATCCTCGGGCAACAATATTGGGCCATGTCAGAGGCACCATATTGACGGAAATGTTCAGTGCCTTCAGATTATCGATGAGAACCAAACCCATTTTGCGGGTCACTTCAAAGCCTTGAACATAGACATAGTCCAAAGTAATGCCGCCCTCTGGATAGCTGGATTTTGCCAGATATTCCTTGGCTTTTACCACATTGTATCGCGGGATTTCCTCAACGCTGATTTTTCCCTTAATTCCATCTGTAAACGGGCTGGTTTGCAACTCCGCCTTGTCATTGAAAATCTTGAGTAAACTGTCATAATCGAAAGCAAAGGCGACGGCTTTTCGCAAATTCTTGTCCGACATGTATTTTCCTTTGGTATTAAACTTGAGACCAAAGGAGGTCAGTGCCGGCTCAGTGGATGTTTTGATCCCGTTCGTTTTCGACACCTGATCAAATTCATCCGGTGACAACCCAAGAACGATATCAGCCTCCCCCCTGAGCAAAGCGGCTCTTTGTGCCGATGACTCCCGAATAAGTTTATATACAACGCCGCGAATATTGGCGCCGTTATCCCCGTCTTTCCAGTAGTCTTTTACTCTCTCAAGTTCGTAAAGTGTTCCTTGTTTAAAGCGTTTTAGCCGATAAGGACCACTACCCGCCTCATTCTCAATCATCCATTTCTGACCCAGGTCACCCTCTTGCGAATTTGCAGCGATTTGCGCGGGGTTCATAACGTACCACCAAGGCAAAAACGACAGAAACGCACCATAGGGTTTTTCAAGATTAAACCGGATGGTATGGGGGTCGACAACTTCAATCCCCTCCTGTTTCAAAAAACCGGCGAGCATCCATGAGGGGCCTTTATTAATCTGCATCGTCCGCTTGAAAGAAAAAGCAACTGCATCCGCCGTTACCAGGTCTCCGTTGTGGAATTTAGCATTTTTTGCCAGATTAAATGTCCAGCTCTTACCATCTTCGCTCACGTCCCAGCTTTCCGCCAACCAGGGAACGACCCTTGGTGGTGTCCCCTCATATTTGACCAAACCGTCATACAGAGCCTGCTGCATCATCCGGATAGAGGCATTGTATTTAATACTCGGATCCAAAGTATCAACGGGCTGTCGGCCGGCCACAACCAGAACCTTTTCACCATCAACTCTTTCGAACGCTTCGGTATTATTAACATTTCCAACCGCGACAGCTCCCAAAGCCAGGCACCCTGTTATTGCGCCGCTCGTTAGTCCTTTAAGCCAATGCTTCATCGTAAATCCCTCCCGGATTTCAGCACGAAATTCTACTGCGAATATGCAAGTGACGAACCGTTCTCCCACGAGATCAGAACAATGTGTTTTTGCTCTCTTGATTTTCTTGTTTTCAGCGGAACAGCACCTACAGCGTATTCATTAGGATGAACCCAGCCTGAAAAATTGGAAATACGTACAAACGCGTACTATGAGCAACATCTCATATTATTATCCATAAGTTGAATTAAATCACATTATTTCTCTATTTCCGTCCTGTTTTTACTTGGATTTTAGTAGTAAAGGCATGGATTATTCATGACATTAGAAAATATTATTGAAGATTTTACGAATGAATTTGGCGAATCTAATTTAGAATCGCAACACAAAGTCATGATTATGTGGCTTTTACAAATAGCCAGTCATAAAAATGATCATCCGATCTATTTTTGGAGCAAAAAAGGCCAAAAAGCGGCCAAGTCTCTTTGGCCAGACGAAGTCTTCGCCCCTATTCTGGCAGAATTGATGGGTGGTCCCCTTGACAATCAGGTCAGAGCCATGCTGGAGACCAAGAAAAAGGGAACAACCGAACAGAAAGCGTTGGATTTCGTTTACAACAAATACTTTGGGATATTATCCAAAACATTCAAGAGGTTCAAAAAACCGGGCAAAGAAACGCCTGAAGACTTCAAACATTATAAAGAAGCCCTCAAGAAGCTCCTGCCGAGTATTGGGGTGCCAGACCGAAAAGCAAAGAAATTTTCTTTAAAAAAACTTCCCAGTCAGATTGTAAAAGATTTCCGCTGGGCACTGGCGAATTGCGTCGTTCGAGACAATAAAGAAGATTTACTTCAGCCCATCGGAGAAATCAGAAAGCTGGAAGACCTGATCCGTTTCTCGAAATCCGCCGGTCTACGAGAACTCCACCGCAATATTGAGGCCGTCGATTATCTCCTTGGGTCAGATCAAAGCGCTGATGGAAGTCGTTACCTGGTCGAAACAGTCGCGGGCGATCACATACCGCCTTATGTTGCAGTACAATTAACCGCCCTTAAAGAGGGAAAAGAAATCAACCGACCCGCCCCGTTTGGCTCATTGGCCACCGCCCCTGACACGCTAACCATCAAATGCAATCAGAAAACCCTAAGAAATCTAAAATCAAGAGACGCCAAGACGTTCCTCTCCTCCTCGCAAACGGCTCGGGACGTGCAAAACTTCATCGCCGAAATGACGGCGGTCATTCACGAACACGAGGAGAATTTGCGCCTCGAACAAAAAGGGGCCTATGACGATAATCACATTGAGCAAATTCGGATCGATATTTCGTTAGTGTCGTCACTGCTTGCCCGATCTGTTGAAAAAGCGGCCAAACCCGGTCCTGCTTCGCCCGTCGCATCACGGGCTCCTGCCTTGGCAGCTTCCGCACCTTCCGATCAGATTTTTTCCGATCAATTGGAACGCTGTTTTCAGGCTGGCAAAGGAATTGATGATTACAGAACCTTTTTCGAGGCCGTAATAGCAGAAAGTCACAAAATCTTTGCCCGTCTGTCGGGCCCTGACGACAATTTCATGAAAGCCTGCGAGTATGAGGCCGTTAATGCCTTGATTGCCGGTGATTTGCATAGACTGGACCCGGTTAACGGCGATGCATCCTGTCAGTTCCGCGTCCCTTTTGTTGCCGATTTATACGCGGCGGTTATCAATAAGTTTGACCCCGCTGACCTTGCCGCAGCCGCAGCCGAATACAAACACAAAGGCATTGATGTCATCGATTTCATGGCTCAAACCAGTCAAATCACTGTCTCTTCAAAACAATCCACTACCATGAAAAAGATCAGCAAGAAGATTTCCCATAAATTCACGACATTTGACTGGAAGATACCGGAAATCCCTGAGCAGGATATCTGCCCGGCCCTTGAACTCGATACCATGCCAGCGTTTAAAAAAGCGTACGAAACTGTTCTGGAAATCCTTTCAACCTTAACGCTTTCAACGATGACCGGTTTTGCATCAAACGAGCCGAAATCACTTGAAGAGGTTTGGAAAAATGTACAGGACGTTCCTGCCAGTTATATGACGACCAAATTCGAGCGGGTCTATTTCTCTGAAACCAGCACACTGCGGTATCTTACGCTTTGCCGGGCCCTCACCGTTAAAAGACTGTCTTTTTACGATGATTTTTACGTCACTTCACATGTAATTTCAAAAGAGTTTCCCGTGATGACCGAAAGCGAGATGCAGGAAATATATGTGGAATTAGCCTGGTATTCTTCTGCCTATATCAAAGCCATTTTTACAGATATGGTGGATCTACCGTATGAGAAAAACGGTCCTGTTGATGACCTGGATTTTGATTATTCCCAGCTTGCCCATGAGGACGGACGTTTTCATCTTTGTACCGATCAGGTCGATAACGGCTTTAATCCCGCGGCTGAGCACATGAACGAGATGCTTCAGGAAACCGAATGGTACTACATTCCGAAAACCGCTGCGGGCAATGTGATATCCTATTATGAAAACAAACGGCTGATGTACATGTATCTGTTCGTTCGTCAATTGCCGATTATTCTTGATTTACGAAGGATTATTGCGACGCCTACAGGTATTGATCAGTATGCCTACACCTATTCAGGGGGCGGCGTTTATTATTTTAGCCCCTGCCCGAAAACAAAAAGGTTCATCCATATTCCTGCCGACCAATTGACAAAAGAACAAGCAGGCACACAAGGATTGTGCATTGAAGGCTACAGCATGATGGTCGACAAGAAAAAAATAGCGCATGAGGGTCTTCCTGACTTTGCAATGGAAAAAGACTATTCAAAATTCGAGGCGGCGCTATTACAGAAAACTGACCTTATCGATCAGATTTTGATTACAACAATGTCTCATCCACCCGCAACAGGCAGTACTGTTCGACGTTCAAACGATACGCAACACTATATGCGCAAAGCCTCCCATGACAATAATGGCTTTACCAAACTGACAAATGACGACGCAATCAGTCTTTATGCCCGAACACGGTATTTCGATGATGGTGAGCCCAGCGTTGAAGCAGAGACGCCCGCAACCGATCTATATCTGAGCGAAAAATACGCAGATATTTCGGATTATAGTTTGGATTTGACCGGTGAAAAACGAGGTTTTCTTCCGCTATTTGCGAATTCCTATAACCAAGGCGACTGGAACCTCGAAAAAGAGCGCGCGCTGATTGCTGCCATCAGTGAAGACGCTGGATATCGCGGATATTTCTATGCCAAAATGGGAAACGATAAACAAGGAAACAGCTGCTATATCCGAAATGCCGTCACGTATCTTCTGACCTGCCGACATCTATATGTAAGCAGCTATGAAAGAAAAGTGGGACATTATCAGGCCTTCCATAAGATTTTGGGAAAGCCTGACAGTCAGAGAAAGTCTGAGGACCGCTACTTGTCGCCAGACAGTGGGATTGATGGCAATCTGTTCATGGAATAAGTCTGGAGCCTACTCACGATGCGCCGCTCTCTTTATCTGAGGGCGGCGTTTCCATATGCAGAAGCCTGCACGGCCAATCCGCCCGCCGCTAGCATGATCAACATCAATCAAGCTGACATCACGTTCATCATAGAGGGGCCGCGTTCTACAAATCTTTAGAGCACCGTGAGCCCGTCATTTTTTGCGATTTCCCATCATAGAAAACCCAAAGGATAAAGCCGCAAAAGCAAACCTCTACTATCAGATTTTTACATCCTAAAACGGAACGCTAACGCCAATGCGGGCACCCGCGGAATAAGACATTCCGTCATTATTAAGTTTGGCAGCGTCGCCCGAAAACTCAGGCATTTCGATATAGGGCATGCCAGACGTTGCCGTACCGTGAAGATTTAAACCGAAGGAAACATTTTCAATCTGCTTTACAACGTCGAACTCAAGCCTACCTTCATAGACAACGAATGTGTCTGAATCGGAGACCGTCAATCTGTCGGTATAAATACCGCCGATAACACCGTCTTTATCCTGCATAACGCTCATATCCGTATCTGCAAGAAAAACCTTCGCCGTCGGAGTCACCGCAAAACGCCAGCCGTCATAATTGGGGGACTGGATTTGCAGACCAAATTGCGCACCATACATGTTGGCATCCAGATCACCATCATGAACATCAGTTAAGCTGGTTGCGGTAAAATCTCCGTTCAGGTTATATTTCTGTTCGAAAAATCGACCTGCCAGGTCGACCAGTGGAGCAAAAGACCACGTCGCGTTATCCGTCGAAGAGTTTCGGGTAATCGTCAAGTCAAAATCTGCAATTGTATATTCGTTTTCTGCGTACCAAGTGCCGTGCCCCAATTACCGCCCTGAGCACCCTCTACGGTTAAGGCCGAATTGGCATTATTTCCCGTATCAACCTGGGAAGAATAGGAAGAACCGTTTAAATAGCCAAAACCAAAAGAGACAATTGGCGTACTTCCGAAGACATCATTCCTTAAAAAACTATCCACCGGCATTGAATAGGAGATGTCAAAATCAACGCCCGAAAAAATTGCCGCTTTTTCGGTTTCGATTTTATTTGCCGCGACCGTATCAATCGTGAAGGCTGTGGTCTCATTCCGCGGCTTATGTGCGTCTGTGTTATTGGAAGCCTTAAAGGTTTTATTTTCTTCCGCCGCCACTTGGATCGACATCCGTGTAATCACTGAACAAAGGAAATTCTCTCAAGCATACTATTCTCTTTTTACGCAACTGTTCGTATATTGATCGAAGCACCGGTCAACAGTACGCCTAATACTAGAGTAGAAAATTCCACGACGTTTAAACAAATGCAATAGCTACCAAACATCTGAAACTACGAATAAATACTCATTTAATTCATTAGAAAAAAACCGATGAATTACTAAAAATAAGTCCAATTAATGCACTAAAACCGCCGTGTCAAATAACAGCCTTGCTCGTATCAAATACCCTAATCCTGTTCGGTATACCTTTGGGTTTTGTGCTGAACAAGGGTCACCGCTGACACATATCTTAGGAAAAATGCAGATAGCGAGTCCGCTAATACCGATCTGTTTTTGTTGAATATATAGGTCGGCTTCAACCCCAGAATGGCACGCAGCTTTGCGCTGTAGAATTCTTTCGTATACCTGAAAGTTGTTGGCAAATGATGCGTTTTTCCTAACTTGCAGAGCTCGCTGCAGGTTAAATAATTCGTGAAAAAGAAAATGTAGTCGGCATGGCGTTGCGCGAATTTTTCAACTGAAAGGGGGCTCTTTTTATTATGGCGTTTGTATTTTCCAAGACCGAGCCGGCTAAGAAAACGGATATACGTTTCCAACAGATCATGGTTCGAAATTCTGTGGACCCAGGGTAAATGCAGATGAACTTCGTACACACAGTGTTTTGACGGGAAAAGATGCACAGCAATGCCATTATCACACAGAGTTCTGTGAGTTTCGGCAAAAAACATGTGATGGTCGGCGACATGTTCAAGCACTTGATTGGACAGGACAATGTCAAAAAATCCATCCGGATAGGGCCACGGCTCATCCGCTGAGATTACCCGCAACCTTTCCTGCCAGGGAATGTTCGGAAAGTTTTCTTCCAACAGGACAATTGTTTGCGCGAAATACCCTTCGGATTGCACGCCATGATCGTCAACATCAAATCCATATATCTCGAATTTCATCGCCGGATTAAGGACGCCGATATTCGCTGTCAGATACTTGATCAGGTGGCCATCCCCACAACCAATATCAAGAACCCTAACCGTATCGGCCAGATCCAATTTTGTAAGTTCAGTATTCAAAACGCTCAATAAATGTTGGTGCGTTATACTCTCAGCTTCACTAATCATATGCCCCGCCAGAATTCCCCCAGATCTATACTTTACCGGCGCCATCCCCGCCTTCTTCTACCTCCTTGCGGTGTCTTTTAGGCTAAACACCTATGACTTTGACCAAGGATGTAATCTAGAAAAACACGCCTATTTGCTGTTGTTGAAATCAAAGTACCTGCGCCGAAAATACAGGGTAATCTCAAATAAATTTCTACCACAACCCCTTTTTGGCCAATAATTATTTTTATTTTTATTTTGTCTAAATTAGATATAGTTCATTATAGACAGTAGGGTTAAATCAGTTTCCAGAAGTAATTCGCCAATAACAACGGATTATAGGGCTTGGTATGGATTTTAACGAACTGCTTATTCAATTAGGCGAAACCATCTCGCGAAGGCGACGTTTGTTTTTGGTGTTTTTTATTGTCTGTTTCCTGGCGGCTATCGTCGGTGCCTATCTTAAGCCCCAAAAATTCGAATCTCAGGCGACGATCTATGTCACACTTGCCTCACCGCGCCTTGACACGTCACAATCAGAAGAAAAAAACAATCTCGCCATCATCCAACCCTCGGAGTTTGTGGCCTCTCAGGTCGAACTGATGCAAACCAAAAGCCTTATCGAGGAATTGGTGGATACCGTTCCCCCCTGGATTTTTGAACGAACCCCTTCCTCTAAATGGTATATCCGTATGATTGTGGATGTGGCCGATTTTTTCCTGCGTGGTTTGGACACCGTGCTTGTCAAAATGAAGCTGATCGAACCTGAGAACAAGCGTTATGAGCGCATCAAGCTCATCGAAGACAATCTCGAGATTTTTCCCGTTCGTAAATCGCAGGTAATTGAGGTGAGCTTCACTTCAAAAAATCCCGCGGTCCCTAAAGTCGTCCTAGAAGCATTTATCGACATCTATCGCACCCGACTCGCTAAATTGCGATCTACCTCTGAGGGCGCAACCGTCTATTTGCAACAGGCCGAAAAGCTCAGTACGGAACTGGCAAAAGCAGAGCAGGCCTTGGCAGATTTTATGGCTGAAAAAAACGTCTTTGATATCGAGGCTGAGAAAGCACAAATCCTCACCCGACTGGATAGTCTTGCCCCCCTGATAAACTCCCTAAAAGCGGCCAGCAAAAATACAGGCAGGCTGGAATTTACAGTAACCAGTTTTGCCGCCCCGCCGCAAATTCTTGAGAAAATCACCACCCTTAACGGCTTATTGATCGAGCGGATCCGGCTGGCAGCGAGTTACACGGAAAACCAGCGCGACGTCCTGCGATTGGACAAACAGATATCAAGTCTGCGTGAGGCTTTGCGCGGCGATTTTGAGCGTTTAAGTGAAGTGATCGAACAAGACCGGGCCAGGCTTGAATACCTACAGAAAATTCAACCCCGCTACGATTGGCTGTCCCGTCAGACGCGTGTGCTGGCGGCTTCGTATGAAACTTACAGCAAGGCCGCAAAAGATCGGGAGACCTTTTTTGATCGCGACAATCAAATCCTCACACAGGTTATTGACGCCCCGACCGTCCCTTATCATCCTCTTAAACCCTCTCGGTTATTCCTTGTTATCACCGGATTTTTTCTTTCATTGATGCTGGCGATGGCAGCCGCCCTGATTACCGAATGGATATTCCGCGTCCGAAGCCTGTACGCCACATCGAATAACAAGATAACGGAACAGTCCGGGCCATCAGAAAAACCGGCCTCACCCGCATTACAGGATGCTGGGACGGCCTCTGATGAAGGCCCCAAAACGGCCACATTTCGACCAACCTCGAAGTGGCCTGTCCACCCCAATTCATCCGTTGGAGATTGAGACCCATGGCATCTGCAAGAGAATAACCAATGACCCAATGGGCAGAAAATCGCGGAATGGAGAGATATCTGGTCCTGACATTGGTCATTTTGGGCGGACTGATTGCTTTCGCATTTGCCATCAGCAACCCGATACTCGTTAGCGCGGTTCTGCTGATACTTGCAGCCGGTATCGCATTTGTCTGGCTCAGCTTTGAACGACCACTCATCACGCTTATAATTGTCACCGTTGCGCAGGTTCTGATCCCGCCCTACATACGATTGCCCATTCCGGGATTGCCACCTGTGCCGCTGGCCTTGCTATTGATGGCCATCTTCTGCAGCATGGTCATTCTAAAAGGAATGCTGAAGCCTGCCCGCATAGACATTGGCAGGGACGAGCGGTTATTGACCCGAACCCTCCTTCTTTACAGTGGTATTCTGCTGTTCACCACAGCAATCGGAACGCCAGACCTTACCGCCATACAGATGTGGATCAAAACCGCGTTCATCCCGGTTTTGATGTATCTCATTGTCGTCCGCACAATTAACAGCATCGATGATTTTCAGCGCCTGTTGGATATGCTGCTCCTGTCAGCGGTTGCCTGTGGTGTTCTTGCCGTTCATGAATTTGTGACAAACACCAATATAGTCGCACTCTACTTTGCACCAGAGGTGTCGCCAGAAGATGATTTTTTTCTCTGGTATTTGGTGGCGGGGGAGCGAGAGACCCTTGAACAGCCCTACCGTGTGTTTAGTTTTTTTACCCAACCGCTGGAATTTTCTGCCTTCATGATCATGATGATGCCTTACGCCATTCTCAGTTTTGTAAATCAAAAGCTATTAGGACGTCGGCTGATTTATGGGCTGTCGATCATTATCGTTTTTGCTGGCTATGTCGTCACTTTTTCACGCGGCCCTACGTTGGCCCTGATGATTACAATCTTCGTCCTCGCGGTCCTTGAAAAGCCGCTGCGAAAATGGGTGATGATCGGTATCACCTGTTTAACAATTCTATCCATCAGCGCGTCTCCCTGGATTATCGATCAAAAATTGATGGATCGAATTCAAGGCACTGAAAATGTTTCCCTGCGGTTTCAGCTTTGGCAGAACGGTTTAGCAATTTTCCAGAAAAATCCTCTATTTGGGATCGGTTATGGCGCCTACCCCTCCCACCATGTTAAATCCATTCGTGAAAACAAGATCGGTCCAATGTACGAATATCATTGGAAACGAATAGAATTGGTGACAACGGTCGAAAATATTTATGTCACCCTTGCCGCCGAAACCGGATTGGTCGGCCTGACGGCCTTCTTTGTCATGTTGTTGAGATATTTCAGCATCATACGAAAAATCCTGCGGCAAACACTCTCCGTCAAGACACGAACATTGGCGCTTGGGTCCTTGGGAGGGGTTCTCGCCTATCTGCTGAGCGGTATGACCGTCGCCAATATTATAGGCTACACCATCTCCATCATATTTTTTGGCGTATTCTTTGCCGCCGCGGCCATATTGCCCCGCAGCCTGCCGGACAAGACGCGTCCACCAGCCCGTTTGCAACCGCACTAACCAGCCCAGGATAAACATAAATGCTCTTTAATTCGTATAGCTTTATTTTCCTGTTTTTACCAATCGCCTGGATCGGTTATTGGATCGCCCGCGGGCGCAGCAATGAATGGGGAATGATCGCACTCAGCATGGCCTCCCTTTTCTTTTATGCGTATTGGGATGTGAGGTTTCTGCCCGTCCTTCTTTTCTCGATCGGCATAAATCACTTCGTTGCAGGCATGATCACCCGAACAGGGCGGCGTTATTCACGCAGCTGGCTTATAGCTGGGATTATCTTTAATCTCGGTTTGCTGGGTTTTTTCAAATATATGAACTTCTTTTCAGAAATAAGTGAAAGCCTGACCGGTGTCGCGATCCTGTCTGTTCACATCCTGCTACCCATTGGTATTTCTTTTTTCACTTTTCAACAAATCACCTATCTTATCGATGCCTATCGCGGGAAAACGGCCCGCTATGACCTGCTGCACTACACGGTCTTTGTTGCCTTTTTTCCGCAGCTGATTTCCGGTCCGATCGTTCATCATTCTGAAATGATGCCACAATTCAAAACCGCGTCCCGCCCAGAGGCTCGAAGTATTGCAATCGGCTTGAGTATATTCATCGCCGGTCTGTTCAAGAAACTGGTTCTGGCAGACAATATTGCCCCCTTCGCCAGTGCTGTTTTTGCTGCAAGCGATAGCGGCGCAGACGTTACTTTTGTCGAAACCTGGGGGGCACTCGTCGCCTTCAGCTTCCAGATGTATTTTGATTTCTCAGGGTATAGCGATATGGCCATCGGGTTGGGACTGATGTTTGGTATTCGCCTGCCGATCAACTTCAGAAGTCCCTATCAGGCGCTATCAATCCGCGAATATTGGCAACGCTGGCATATTACCCTGGGCCGGTTTCTGACGGATTATGTGTATATACCACTTGGCGGCAGCCGGGTGACGCTTCCCAGAAATCTTGCCAATCTGATAATCTTAATGTTTCTAAGCGGGATGTGGCATGGTGCAGGTTTGGGCTTTATTTTATGGGGTCTTTTGAACGGGTTCTGGCTGTGCTGCAATGTGATCATGTCGCGGATCAATCAGATGCTGGGCATCACCCGGGGCAGCCTCATACCCGCGCCTGTCGCCTGTATCATGACCTTTTTAGCCGTCTCATTTGGCTGGTGTTTCTTTAAATCCGTTAATTTTGCAGGGCTTGTCAATATGACGGAAACCGCCATGGGGTTTAACGGTTTAACGCTGCCTGCCAGTTTCGCCTTGGAGCTGGGCGGCTTCGCTCCAATACTGGAATTTCTTGGTTTTACCTTTTCCGGGCCCGGCCATGTTGCAATTGGGGAGTGGGCGACCCTTGGGGTGCCTATGATAATTGCCTCCTTTTTGATTGTCTGGACAATGCCAAATACAAACCAGTTATTTCTCTCGAACGATCCGGAATATAACGTGGAGGAACAGGGGTTTCTCATCTGGCGGCCAAACATGGTGGGCTTTGTCTCCGTCTCCGGCATTTTCTTCTTCGCCATGCTTTTTGCAAGTTCAATCAGCGAATTTCTGTATTTCCAGTTCTAGGATGGCCGACAATTAGATGCATAGAGAAATCACCATAACAAACACCCACAATGCCAGACTTTTCTCGATTTTGATCGTTCTGGTTATGGCCCTATGTGCCATTGGCATCAGCTTGTTCGGCAACAGTCTCGGACCTCCCGTTGGGGATCTCACCCGGATTGGTGGATTGTCCGAAAAAAACTATGGTTTTCGTCGCGAAGGAATTGGATTTGCCGACAACCATTTTACCGTATTGACGTATGACGACCTTATGAACGGGAAGGGAAAAGGCCAGATCCTTACCTTCGGTGATTCATTCTCGACCCCTAAAGATCATAATATCACCTGGCAAAATACACTATATGAGAAATCCGGACTGACTATTGATTTCGTAGAAATTGAAACACTGAAAGAGATTCGGCAGTTTATCCAATCAGATCGCTTTCGAACAGCACCTCCAAAGGCAATTATCCTGGAAATGGGCGAACGCACGATCTTTCGTCGCGCGCTCCCAAATATGGATCAGGCGAACTGCGCCATGCCACCAAAACAAGCAGCGCTTACGCTGTCTCCTCAAACTGTCCCACGCATCCGCTGGAAGCAACGCGCGGACTTTGCAAATTTTGACGAACGGCTCTCCTGGGGAGCTCTGGCTTTACGCTTTCGCCTACTCAAACCTGGTAAAACAGTAGACGTTGCTTTGTCACGGTCCGATCTTTTTTCCAGTTCACGCTCTGATCGATTATTAATCTATCAAAGCGACATTGTTCGGCATACAGAGCGGGCCTTTTTACCACTGGAACCAGAGGTTGCTGCAGAAAAAACCCTATGCGCCATGCATGATGTTATCAATGCCGCGAATGGGTTATCACCTGTATATCTATTGATTGCCCCCGACAAACGATCCGTCTATGCCCCTTGGATTCAAACCGGCCTTCCACCAAAGGCCATCAATTTTCTGGAGGTCTTCTCCAAGCAGGCGGCCAGCTATTACATTGACGTTTTTTCGCCGTTATCAAAAGCTGTTCGATCGGGTAAAAAGGATGTTTATTTTCCAAATGACACACACTGGAGTGCGGAAGGTCATGCAATCGTCGGCACCGTAATCGCCGAAACCCTGGGTCAGTGATTCCGCTTCTAGCTCATACTCCATACCCTTCAATATGAAATTTCACTAATTTATAGTTGACGCATCGCATTTTATTTATTCTAATTTAACATTCTGTAATGTTTTGTAACTTTCTTACTGATTATGGCCTAAACAAAAATTAGGAAAATGCGTCCTTAGGGGGGGAGGCTGGTATGAAGATCGCAAGCATTCGAATTCCTCGTACAGCACAAACGATATTTTTTGTAGATTTGCTGGTTATCGGAACGATGACCGGACTGTTTGCGAACGTTATTTTCGAGCTTGCGAATACCTCCGTTATTGATGCGCCAACAAGATTTCAATTTACCCCGATCATGGGAAATGTTGCTGCTATCGTTTATGGCCTGTCAATTCATGCCGCCTTGTTTTCAATGGGTCTTTATCAACGCAGATACTTGCGCGGTATCGGATTACTGAAAAGCGGGCTGACTGCAGGATTATTGACCTGGCTGCTTATTGCATGGCCGATGGCAACGGCTGGTTTACTGCACGACCATGTCCCAACCTTCCACTTCCTGCTGGTGCACATCCTTTTATTTGCGCAATTAATCTGTGTTCGCCCAATCGTCTGTTTTTACTTCCGCCGGTTCGCAAAAAAACGCCGTGTCGCCTTGGTTGGTTCCGAAGCCATGCAGTCGATTTTCATGGATATGATTCGCCAGACCACACCAACAGAATTTGAAGTGGTCAGGAATAAATACGTTGATTGCAAACTGGAAAAAGACGACTTGAGAACGGTTCTGAAAGATCTATGCAAACAGGACGATATTGATCAGGTGATTGTCGATCTTCCGCCCAAAGACATCAATGCATTATATACCCGAAGTGAACCAAACCAGCCGGGCAACCTCCCGGTCAAACTCACCACTATTTCCAACACCATAGAACAATGTGCCCGCTGGTCAGAAACCGAAGATAACGACCTGACGGTTGCGCGCGTTCAGAGCCAGCCACTGGCCCGGCGTGCAAAATATCTTGCGGAGATTTTCATTGCTCTTTGCGGCGTGCTTTTTGTTCTCCCCGTCATGATCGGTGTTGCCCTTGCGATAAAACTGGATGACGGCGGACCCATTTTATACCGCCAAAGAAGAGTTGGTAAAAATAATCGTGTGTTTGACGTCCTGAAATTTCGATCCATGCGCCAGAATGCCGAAGCCGATGGAAAAGCCCGCTGGGCCAGTGTCGGAGACAGCCGTGTAACCCGTATCGGCCGGTTCATCAGGCTGACCCGTATGGATGAATTACCGCAATTGATCAATATCATTCGCGGTGACATGGCGTTAGTTGGACCGCGCCCTGAGCGACCCGAGTTTGTGGACCAGATCGCCTCGGAAATTCCGGGCTACAGGCTTCGTTTGAGCGTGCGCCCCGGCCTGACAGGGTGGGCACAAATCAACATGTCCTATACCGCCAATATGGCGGAAACGATCCGCAAGACCCAATTGGACTTATATTATATCAAAAACTGGTCTCTGTGGTTGGATCTGGCCATTATTATTCAGACTGTCCGCATCGTCCTGTTTGCGGAAGGGGCGCGTTAGTTTTGACGGTACAGGGCTTGGTTTTCATATTTTTAAAATTGAATGCGGAGGCGTGTTGCCGAACCGCAATGATGCCACAGGAAAGATCAACCGCTTCAGGACTGTCAGACAGCCTTTTTAGATATTTCAAATAAGAATAAACATAAGGCTAATATATATGGACCGCTCAGGCATATTATTCTCGCACACAAGACTGTTTATAAAAATGGTCCTTAAATGTCTGTTGATGCCTGTCGGTTTGTTAATCCCCGGGAAAAACAACGGTTTGCGCGTTCTGTTTTATCATCGGGTCAATTCTTTCGCGTTTCACGAACTGGGCCTTGTCTCGCGAGAGACAACCGTACGGGAAACAGCATTTGAACGCCAGCTTGCCCATCTGGCGCGCTGTGGATATCGCTCGGTCACGGTTGATGAATTTGAAAAAATGAGGACCGGAAAGCAGGCCATCGACCCGAAAGCAATTTTGATCACGTTTGATGATGGCTATGCGGACAATCTGGAATGTGCCGCGCCATTGCTCAAAAAATATGGCTTTACCGCCATCGTATTTGTCGTCACCGATATGATCGGTAGCAATAATGCCGCTTGGCCGATGAGTGACGCTGAAGAATTTGGCCAGATGATGGATGTTCAAGCCCTGCATCAATGGTTGGCAGAAGGCCATGAAATTGGTTCTCACACCTGTTCACACCCAAACCTGACAACCCTTGGGGTCCCCGCATTACAAAGAGAACTCAGTGAATCGCGCAGCTATATTGAAACAGAATTCAAACACCCTTGCACGGCCTTTGCTTATCCCACCGGAGATGTAAATGATCAGGTCGCCGATGCAGTCAAAAGTGCAGGCTACAGCCTCGCGTTTACAACCCGTTCCGGCGTGAACAAAGCACAGACTCACCCCTTAAGAATTAACCGAACGGAAGTTTCAGCCAGTGACCCCTATTTTATCTTCTGCGTTAAAATAAGAGGCGTATACGACTGGTTGGGCTTTCGTGACACAATGCTCTACCGAAATACACTGCGCAAGACCTACACTTTGTTTGCCCGAAACAACAAAACCAATCACAAAGTGACCACATGATGCTAAATCGCCGTTCTTCACACACGCCCATTCGTATTGCAATCCTTGTCACCCGCATGGATATCGGCGGTGTCCCCGACCATATCATGACGTTGCTTGACGGGATGAGTGACGGAATGAACGTGACCCTGATAACGGACAGCCTTCACCCGGAGCATCAAAGCGCCATAGAGGCCAAAGGCATCAAGGTCATCTTTCTTCCAATGAGCCGGTTGCTTGATATCCGCGCCGACATAAAAGCGCTGCGGCAGCTTCGCCAAATCCTGAAGGAAGGCGGTTTTGATATTCTTCATACACATATGTCGAAAGCCGCTCTTCTCGGCGCCATTATCGGCACCCTCTCCCGCGATCTTATCGTTGTTAATACCGCCCATAATCTTGGGTTTATCGCCATGCCCCAACGCTGGAAGAAACTCGTTTTCTGGGCTTATGACAAGATCATCAGTGCGTTAGGCATTGATGCGACAATCACAGTTTCACAACGGGTTGCAGATGCGGTCATTCACGCAGGCATCCTGCCCCGCAATCAAGTATTTGTCATTCCAAACGGCATTCGGCTACAGAGTTTTTCAAGCCGGGCCGCCGAAGACAGCTGCTTCCGGCAAGAGATTATTGGTAATGAAGGATCTGGAAAAATCATCATCTGTGTCGCACGACTGGTCTGGTTTAAAGGCATTGATACGCTGATTGACGGCTTCGCCCTTGTCACCAAAAATCATCCCGATGCGCATCTTGCCATTGTTGGCAGCGGCGAGTTGGAGGACAGCCTTCGCGCTCAGGCGCACCAACTCTCGTTGGAAAAACATGTTCATTTTTGCGGGGAAAGACGAGATGTTCCAGCCTTGTTAACTGCCTCCGATTTGTTTGTTTTATCCTCAGTATCTGAGGGACTGCCGATTTCGCTTCTGGAAGCCATGGCTGCCCGCCTGCCGATTGTCGCAACCGATGTAGGGGGCGTTTCCGAAATGATCATTGCTGGAAAAACCGGCCGGGTCGTTCCCGCTGCAGAGCCGCATACCCTCGCCCAACATATCTCTGATCTTCTGGCTGACCCTGATCTCTGCCACCAGTATGGAGAGGCCGGATTTGACCTCTTGAACGAAAAATTCTCTCAGCAGGCGATGGTCGCCCAAACGGAAATTCTGTACCAGAACCTTGTTCTTGCCCAAAGCCGGGAGGTGGTCCATGCATGAGCGCCTGTATTGTCCCGGTAAAGATGACGCCGCCTTACTCAGCCTGCGAGCAAAAGTATGGGGTGCAGACCATCCCCATACTAATCCGGCTTTCTTTAAGTGGCTGTTCCAGGACAATCCGAATGGAGAGGGTTCCGGGATCGTGAAAATCCGGGACGATACCATCATCGGATTTGCGGGTTTTATCCCACGGCCCTGCCAGGCAGGTGAACAGACCTTAAAGATGGCCCATGGTCTGGAATTTATGGTCGACCCTGAAACCATGCGCCACTTGAACCGCGTACCTTTTCAACTAATGGCCGCCCATAATCAGCGCATTGAAGAGGCGGGGAATGACTTTGCCATAAATTTTCCAAACGACAGTTCTGTTCGGATGTTGACGTCCAAGCATGTGGGCTATCAACAGATTTTCGAACCCCAACTGATGGTGCGCCCCTTACCAGGTTTTTCATTTCTGACATTTGAAAAAGGTGCCATTTTCAGTCAGATTTTCAAAATCTGTGCAGCAAATCTCGCCTCTGTTTATTCCACTCTTGTTTCATTACGCTTCAGAAAGGATATTCAGATTGAGGAGCTGCAAAGATTTGATGATCGATTTGATGACTTGAATAAACGGCTCGCCCGTGACGGAAAAATTCGCCTAAACCGGGATTCAAAAACACTGAATTGGCGGTTTTGTCAGCATCCGATATATCAATATCAAAAATATGCAGCCATACGGCAAGGCCAACTGGTTGGATATATCGTCATGAGCCCACGGCAACTGTTCAACACCAAGGCCGGACTGATCTGTGATCTATCCGTGGAGGGAAATGATCCGCTGGTGATCGCGCTGCTTGTCAATGCGCTTTACAAAAAGAAAGAGGATAAAATTTCGATCCTTGTTGATCAGCAAATCCCGGGCAGCGCCCAAATGCGTGCATTGACACGGTGCGGTTTCTTCAAAATACCGCCGGCCCATAACCCGAAACAATTCCGTATGGTCGCCCGTGTGTCGACAGACCGTGGTGAGATTGCCTTTCATCCGGATAAATGGGCATTTTCATGGGGAGATATGGATGTTGTATAAGCAGTTGTCCCCAAAAGGGCAGGATGGGAAGGGCCTGTGTAATCTTGATTTTGTGGATCGCTACGCAGAAATCTTGCGGGCGAACCTGCCGAATAAATTCTCTGACTTTGACAGGTTCTTTTCTGGCACTCAAAGGCTTGAAACCCTGGCGGCCATTCTCAAGCGCCATATTCAGGAAGACGGGTTGACGGTTCTGAACGTAGGCAGCGGTCCTTTTGCAACCGAATTGTTCATTGAGCGATTGCAGAAACAGCAGATTCAGTCCATCGATTACACGCCTGAATTTGCCCCCTTTTATCAGCTTCTTCTGCAGGAAGGGTATATTGCCAATACATCCTTTGAACAAGTTGACGTGATGGCCGTGGAGTTTCCGCAAAAAGCTTTTGATTTGATCATCATACATGACGTTCTGTTTGAAAAAGCCCTTGAAATGGAAACCCTGATCACACGTTTGTCACCCTTTCTAAAGCCCGGCGGATCTATATATTTCGACTTTATCAACAGTCGGACACAGTGGGTGAAACGTCTGTTTGGCCAGCATGATCAGTTCCGATATTATGATCCAGATAAGGTGCGAAGCTTTATTAGCCAAGCCGGGTTTGAAATCCTGTCCTTTGAAGCAACCCACAAATCACATTCCTGGCCGATCAGGATTTTACATCACGGGCTTCGGATCCTTTCGGGTGGAAGCAGTAATTATTCTGTTCTTGTCCAAAGTAAGAGCCCCTCATGACGGATAAAAAAGAAACAGTCTCGGTGGTCATTCCCAACTGGAACGGTGAGAAACTGCTGCGCCTTTGCCTGGATAGCCTGCGCGCGCAAACCTTCCAGGATTTTAAAGTATATGTGGTCGATAATGGTTCTGTTGATCAGTCCATTCCTTTGTTAGAACAAGAATATCCCGAAGTGGTCATCTTGCGCCATTCTGAAAATCTTGGATTTTCTGCGGCCATAAACACCGGTATTGAACAGTCCAAGGGCCCCTATATCGCCGCCTTGAACAATGATACCGAAACCCACCCCAACTGGTTGGACACCATTGTAAAAACCATGGACGCTCACCCGGAGGCAGGCTTCTGTGCCTCGCAGCTTATGGATTTTACCGACCGTGAAACAATCGATTCTTTAGGCGATGGGTTTTATCCTTTTGGCGTGTCGTTTAAAGTGGGGAGCCGCCGCCATAATAATGTATGCACCGTGACAGAAATCCAGAGTGCCTGTGCCGCAGCTTCCATTTACAGACGCGATATGCTGGAAAAGATAGGCCTGTTTGACCCAGATTTTTTCGCATATATGGAAGATATTGATCTGGGCCTCAGGGCCCAGATGGCAGGATATCGTTGTATTTTTGTGCCCGGCGCCATTGTCTATCATATGGGAAGCGCATCATCGGGCGGAACGGCCTCTGCCTTTTCAGTCAGATTGACAACCTGCAATGCCTATCAGGTAATCCTTAAAAATGTACCGGCCCTGTTGATCCCCCTCTATTTGATCTTTACCTTTGGCACACATTGTCTCGCCTTCGTTATCAGTTTGATTATTGGCAAGCCACGATTTCTCCGCACCCACTGGCAGGCTTTTTTCTCGGGACTGCTCGACGCCTGCAAAGAAGCCCGCAAAAGCCTTCATAAACGGCGCAAGCTTGCAAATTTGCGCGCCGAAAGTACTTATGGCTTTCTCACAACAACAATACGGACAATTCGGCTCAATCGATCGATTTAATTATGATTTAATTTATTAGTTTGTTAATGTATTCGTGCAATGAATAAAAAGTGGATATTTGAAGTGATTAGTATGTTGATCTGGGAAGCTCATCAGATCGTTGGAGGTATACATTGCATAGTACGAGCAACAGTCAGGATTTGAACTCTCAGAACGGGTCCCTTATTTCAGACAGGGCAGATCTTTTTGAATTTACCCCCCCAAGCCAAAGAACAAAACGACTGAGTAAACGTGCCAGCCTATTGGTTATTGGCGGTCTTAGTGCGTTGGGTTGGGTTCTAATTGTCGCAGTTTTACAAGCCTTATAGGGCCCTGTTAAGTCTCGAAAGTAAACTGCCGGGCACCCCCCGGCAATAAGCGTCTTGTCATAAAAATCACTGCTGCATAACTCGCCAGTGCGACAGTCAACCTAATCATTTCCATACTTGCAGGCATCAACCAGTAGATCAGGGCCACCACTGCCAACCCGGTGCCCGGTGCAATAAACGCCTGCGCTGTTATTGCCAATTCGACAAATCTGTTGAGAATGAAAAAAGTCGATGCAAACGCGGCAATGCTCATAAAGCCCAGGAAACTGTATGCCGCCCCCCAAAGTCCAAAGCTGTTTTGCAGCACCGCGTTTATCGCGACTTGCAGCAGCGCAAGAGCGATTAACAGGATCAGGGGCTTCGACTGTTTCACGGCACCAAATAACACAAAGGTATTCAGCAAATACAGGCAAGCCGCTGGATAGCCAAGGAACAAAAGCTTCAACACACTGTCCAGCTGCGCAAACCCTCGGTCAGGCAGGATCCAGACGAGCACCGGTGCCAGACTGTAAGCAAGAAGGGCACACGGGATAACCATCAACAACAGGATCTCTACGCTGGACCTGTATAACCTGGTGAGCACTTCCATGGGACGGGCATGAGCAATCGCAAAGCGCGGGGCCAGCACGGTGCCGAAGACAACGGGCAATAGCAACGCGGCTTCAAGAATTTTTGTGGCCATACCATAAAGACCCAGATCTTCGGCGGACCCAAAGTACCCCAAAATCAAAAATTCCACCCGCATCACCAGAATGACAATAAGCGCTGAACACAGATACGGAAAAGCAGGCTTTAACAATCGCCCCAGAGAGACCAGCGCACCGAATTGAAACGGGCCAAAATCAATTTTACGCACGCCATAAATCATCAGCGAACAATAAAAAAGATTGGAGACCGAAAAGACTAATCCGATGATCAGGGTAGAGCCCCCGCTCAAAAGAACGCCCCCCCCGATCACGAATTGGGTAACACTAAGGCCGACATGCGCCACCGCAATAATTGAGAATTTTTGGTGAGCCTGTAACACGCTTTCCAATAACATTGAAGGCGCGGTAAATAAGATACTCAGAACAGCGACAACGAAGATAAGGCCATTATCGCCAAAGTCACTTCCATACAGGATTACAGCACTGGACAGACCGTACACAGCTACTGAGGCGAATAACTTAAAGGGCAGCAGGGTCCCAATAAACCAACCCGTTTGATCCGGAAATTTGGAGATTTCACGCAGTGCATACCGCGACAGCCCCAGATCGATCACGATATCCAGGAACACAATGAAGGTCAGAGCAAAATTGAGGACCCCAAACTCTGCGGTTGGTAACGACCGGGCAAGCATAACAAAAAAAACAAAATTCAGAGCCCGAGCCCCGAGCTGTGAGCCTAGATAGAAAATACTTGATTGGGCCACCTGGCGCCCGCTATTTGTTTCTTCAGGCGCGCTCATGGCCGAGCATCGCTTTTGGTCATTTTTGTCATCGGCGAAAGCATCAGAATGAGGATCATCTGGCAGCCGTTTCTCTAAGAATTTTCAATAACTTTGGTGCCGTCACAGAAAGGGAGTATTGCTCTGCAACTCTTTGGCGTCCTTTTTCTGCCATTTGTTTGCGAAAGGTCTCATCCTCTATCAAGCGGGAAATCTGATCACGCCATTGATTTGGATTATTGGCAAACAAACCGGTTTCATCCTCAATGACAATATCGGTATTGGCGCCAACCGGACTGACAACAGGGGCAACACCACAGCTCATATACTGAATGATTTTAAAGCCGCATTTTCCCCGTGTTTCTTCATCATCCGTCAAGGGCATTATGCCGATATCAAAGTCCGAAATATCGTCTATTTCGCGCTCTAGCGACCAGTCTCTAAGTTCAATGGGCAAGTTTTCAGTATCGAAGGGCTCAACCCCCACAAACACCATGCGCAATTGAGGGAAACGACAGCATAGTTCTTTAAAAACAGGCATTAAGTCCGCAACATAATGGGAGCCGCGCGGTGTCCCGATCCAGCCCAATGTGATTGTGTCATCCTTTGCCCGACAATTTCTTGGTCGGTATACCTGATGATCGACAACGGTGGGCAAAACCCGAACCTGTCCGGTGGACTTACTATGTTGCTTTGCATAGGCTGCAAGATAGGAACTACCGGTGATTATGGTGTCAGCGGCCGCAATAACCTTTGCCGTTTTGCTAAAGTCCCGAAGGCGATCAACCGGATTATCATAGGCCAGCGACCGCGTATAAATTGCATCATCAAAATCAAAAACCATACGCCCACAAGCTTTTTTAAGGGCACGCTCCACAAAGGGTGGCCCCAAAGCAAACGCCTCGCGCAGGATAAACACAATGTCATATTTTTGCGCGTATACAACATCGCGCATACGGGCCGCCAGCCCCCGCAAGGTCAACACTATTTTGGTGCCGGTATTGCCGGTTGCATACAGTTCCTGAACATGTTCGGACGAAACAAAGGGCCTGATATCACACTCAATCCCATGCTCTCTGAGATATGGAATATACTGATAGACGCGAAACCGGCTTGAAGGGCCTTCAATCGGGTGCGGAAGGATAAATAGAACACGCATGGACACTCCCAGCATATTTTGCAAACCTGATCTTTGCGTGCCCTTATTCGGACAACCGTTCGATTTGTACCGTAAAACCTACATTTAAAACCCGACTGAACGCAGCAGAAATAAAACACAAATAACTAATATTATGAGTATATGCATAGATAAATAACATCGCAAGACATGCTGAAGTTATGGCAAAGAATAGTGCCAATATAGCTGCCTCTTCTTAACATTAGAAAAATATAAAAAATACTCGGCTTATGTGATAATTCTGATATACTATCGAATATAACCCCTTTGTAATGTTGTGTAATTCCAATCTCCTTAAACGATTAAGGAGAGTTTTGTTGCTTTTGAGGCCCGGTGACGCGGCTTCCCTATGCATTAGAATGGAGGTTTCAATTTATGAGCATTTTGATTACAGGAGGGGCAGGCTATATCGGCAGCCATATGGTCCTGCAATTATTAAACGAACAAGAAAAAGTTGTTGTTCTGGATAATCTTTCAACAGGGTTTCATTGGTCCGTTCCGCCCTGCGCCATCTTTGTGAAAGGGGATGTGGGTGATCAGGAGCTTGTGACCAACATTATTCAGGATCATCAGGTAACCGCGATCGTGCATTTTGCCGCTTCTTCCGTTGTGCCGGAGTCATTACGCGATCCAATGGGATATTACTACAATAATACGGCCAAATCCTGCGCCTTGATAAGGACGGCGCTGAAACAAGGGATTAAACATTTCGTCTTTTCCTCAACAGCGGCGGTTTATGGGGTCACGGATACATTTGTTGTTACTGAAGATACACCAAAGAAACCGATTTCGCCGTACGGATCCTCAAAATTGATGATTGAGAAAATGTTATCAGATGCCGCCGCCAGCCATAATTTCAACTATGTTGCGCTTCGGTATTTTAATGTGGCTGGAGCAGATCCGGAGGGGCGTATCGGCCAGTCCACACCAAACGCCACACATTTGATAAAGGTCGCCTGTCAGGCCAGTCTTGGACTTCGCCCCTATCTGGAGATATTTGGCTCTGATTATGACACTACTGATGGGACAGGTATCCGAGACTATATTCACGTTTCAGACCTCGTGGCGGCCCATTCGGCAACCCTTTGTTATTTGCGAAACGGCGGCCGCAGTGAAGTTCTGAACTGCGGATATGGCCGTGGGAGTTCCGTGCTGGAAATCGTTAATTCTGTGAAACAGGCGGCGAACAGAGATTTCAGGCTAAAATATTCCCCACGGCGTGCGGGTGACCCTGCGGCCCTGATTGCCAATACAGAAAAAATTCGCAAAACCTTGGACTGGCGCCCCCAATATAATGACCTCGACCTGATAACCCGCCATGCTCTACATTGGGAAGAACACCTGTCCAGAGAGGCCTGCGCAAAAGACAACAGGCTGACCGCCAGGGTCATTTAATCAGAGAATTGCTTGGCAAACTTTAAAATATCAGGCCAAGGGGCTTGTGTCGTATCGCGCAAAGCTGCCTGCCCCCACCATATCACAGCCTCGACCTGATATGCCTGGGCAGCAGTCAACATGGTTTCAAGCTGGTTGCTATCCGGGGGCTGAATAATTGCCCGCAACGCATATGGCACGGCGGATTTTAGAAAATCAAATTCGTACATATCCGTATAGGCAAAGCCCTGAAGCACCATCAACTTTCGTTTTTCCGGAAGATGATCCGACATCCATTTAAGGTAGCCCGGCACGGCCTGATCGGTTTCTACCTGTTCCCCATCGCTGAGCGGGGTCGCCAGTTTGGCAATCATGCCAGGCACCGGGTAAACGTCAAAACCGACAATATCTGCATAACGACTATAACGGACGACATCATGGAGGTATTTCTGACGTTTGGAATGGTTGGAAAATTCCGGTCGATCCATCACCAGCGGGCCATGCACCATCAAGACGGCAAGGCTTGGATCCACGGCTTTCACCCGCTCATACAGCCGCTGCACATCCGTGATGGACCGACCATGAAAGGCAGCCTCGTCATAATTTGTAATACCGTAGATTTGATCCCGTCCGACACAGGAAATCAACTGTACCAGCGGATCATTTTCCGGGGCCGGCCCCGCTAATTGTTCCGCATCGGGATAAATAAGTTCGCCCGGAACCAATAGCTTCACGCCAGACCTGCGAAGGGCTTTAAACGGCGGATCAGTTACCGAACAGGGTGCAACAAAATCACTTTCAAAGCCAAACGACCGCGGCTCGGGAATTTCCTGATATTGAAAGGTCGGCAGAAAGGCCGCTATTTTATTAGCCTGCAATAACGCAAATAGCGCCGAATAATTCTTATTTTGTACCAGCGGGCGCGGGGCCCCGGCCAACAGGAATTCCATGGCCTGCCCCTGCGTGATGACGGATGAAAGAAACAATAAGGCGATCAGCAATGACCTGACGAGAAACCGCAGGCCGGGCCACCTGACTCGGGCGCCGTATTTCATGGTGCATTCCCATAGGCCGCGCCCGCTATTACACCGCTTGGCTGCTGGGGCGTTGAATGGGTGGGGATTGCCTCATCATAAACCTCTCTCATCGGCGCCCAGGAAAAATCAGTTAGCAATTTGGTTAGCTTCTTTTCCATATGAGACAAGCCGCCATAATGGCGGAGACGCGTTTTCATATTCACCGAAGCGACCGGTTGGTCAGGATCAATCTCCCACGGATGCGCATAAAAAACCATTGAAGTGGCGGCTTTCTTTCGCAGAGCAGAAGCAACCCCCTGTTTGAAAATCGCATAGGGCATCAAACGGAAGAAACCACCGCCCGACGGAATTTTTCGGCGCAACAGGGACACTGTCGTGATCGGTATTTCCAATAAATCATGGTCGGTCGGATAAAACGGAATGGCAGGGATTGAAAGATCCGCCCGGTCAAGGCGACCATTGCACAAACTTGAACTATATGTGAAGCCCGCCTCTGCCAAAATCTCATAAGCCCACCAATTCTCCGGGCCTATGGAAAAACTGGCGGCCCGGTATCCTGACACGGGCTTGCTGATTATCTGTTCAAGAATGGTTTTTGACCGGCTCACATCCTGACGAAAGGTCTGTGGATCCTGACCATTAGCTTTGTAGTGATCGAGACCGTGGCTGGCAACTTCGTGCCCTCGGTTGATCATTTCCCGAGTCAGCGCCGGAAAGTTTTCAGCAACGGTGCCTAGAACAAAAAATGTAATGCGAACATTATGCTCATCAAATAGATCTAGTAACCGCTGGGTCGACCGCTCAACACGCTTTTCCAGTTCGAACCATCGATTTCTGGGATATTGGGATTCCAATGCATGGGCATGATAATAGTCTTCAACATCAATACTCATTGCATTGATGACACGGTGATTATCGTCGCGCCGCGCGACCGGTTGAACAACCCTGTATTCAGCCCTACCGTTCATGCATTCGCCCTATTCTGAAATCGGTCGTTGATCGACAGCCCCCGTTGTCATCCCCCGCCTCTTTCATAGAGTTGAACCGTATCCAGACTGGGACGATTGCGCAGGACAATGAGCGTATCTCCCGGCAGGATCGGTGTGTTGAAGTCGATTGTTCCAGTAAGCAACTGATCTTTTCTATGTATTTCAAACCCATACCCGATTTGATCAGACCCGGCGGAGCGTCTATACCCATCCCCGGTGCTTTCCATGATTTCCAATTCCCCTTTAATGGAGGTTTTGAGAATTGAAATCTGATCTTCCAGTTCACGCACTTCCCGAGCCAGTTCAACTTTGAGCCCTTCGGTCAGCGAAATCAGTTTTTCCTGGGAAAGGCTCAGGGAAACCTGTGCTTGCCGAAGAAGGCTGTTGGTTTGCAAAACCTGCCCGCGGATATTCAGTTGCTCGCGGATCAATCGATTAACCCGCTCGACAGGAACAAGTCCCTGTTTTCTGAGTTTTCGGACTTCTCTGACCTCTTTATCAATTTGATCATTCAGATCATCTTTTGACGACATTCTTTTCTTGTAACTTTGCAATTCCAACTGGCGGGCCGCGATTGTCTCTTTGACCTGATCCAATTGTCTTTTATGAGAGACCCGTCGCTTGGCAAAAAGGGCTTGTTCGGTTTCTATAATGGTGTCCAGATTTGGCAGTTTTGAAATAATCCCTGACCCTGGATCGAAGGCAAAAATGTCCTGATCGGCTTGTTCCGCCAAAACGCGTGCCCGACGAACTTCCGCAGAGGCCAACGTCGTGACATTATTTCCCAAGGCCTGTTTTGCGCGCAAGTTAGCGAGTTGTTTTGAAAACTGGTTCAGATCACTGCGCGTGCTTTTAAAACCTTTTGCAAGGGACACAGCCTTTAAAACGGTCAAACCTGGCTGGTACGGGTAACCACCCGCCTCACCGACTTCACCCAGAATAAAAAACGGACGATACGCCACCATCTGGACGGCCAGCGAAGGCTGGACAACCGTTTCGGAGATACGTTTTAGGAGCTTTCTTTCCAGACCACGGACCGTTTCGCCCCGGGCAACAATCGCGCCGATGCCCGGCAAGGAAATTGTGCCGTCCATGCCAACAATGACATCCCCGGATATTTCGTTACGCTCCAGCAATTTTATACTCAATACGTCCCCGGTATCCAACGTGTATTCTGCTGCTACACCAGATTTGCCGAGCGCCAGGCCCGTGCATAGCACAAACGTCATTATCGTTAAGTTTAAGATCAAGTGACGCATATATTCTGCCAACCCGGTTTTCACATCTATCATAAATGAAATGGACGATATTTCTCAATATTAGATAAGACTTAAGCGTATCATCCAGCTCAAAAGTCTGCAACATTTTAAGAATCTAATGTGAAATATGGAAATATTTGTGACGGCGTGCAGGAAGCGCAGAAAATGGAGGTTAACAGCAGAGCGGATATAAAAAAAATCGGAAAGGCGTTTCCACCTTCCCGACTTTAAATTCTACTACGGTTCTGCCTGTTAAAGGGGCACTGTTACATCGCCCCTAAAAGGAACAGATACGATTTACTCGAAAAGAAAGTTGATATTGCCCCAGTCAGCTTCTGCAACGCCGATCAAGACAACACTATCATCCCCATAGGTAATCTGGGTATGCTCTGACAGGGCCGAAATAGATAAATCTTCGGCAGTTATACCCCCTTCGAATAACAAGGCATCCTGCCCAACGGCAAAGTCCAGAACAAGATCGTTTCCATCGCCATTTGCAAAAATGAAGATATCATTATCCTCTCCGCCCTGCATGGTATCGTCACCGGTATTTCCGGAAATTCTATCGGCACCGGCATCGCCTGTCAGCTGATCTGCACCGGAACCACCCATAAGCACATCCTCGCCAGCGCCGCCTGAAAGATAATCATCATTGGCATCGCCAAACAATGTGTCATTCCCGGCCTCACCCACAATTGCATCAATGCCATCACCACCAGAAACGTCGTCATTTCCGGCGCCGCCATAGATAATATCACTGCCAGCTCCTCCGAAAATGACATCATCTCCGTCCAGCCCAGCAACAACGTCATCGCCTGCCATCGCGGTTATCCTATCCGCACCGCTTGCACCCGAGATTTCATCCGATGCCAATGTGCCGTCTACAATATCTATCTTGTCATTTACGTTTAAGACAACATCTAGTCTTTCCTCAGACCCATCTGTAGAACGGGCCGTTGCGTTAATGGATATAGAAGTTTCCGTTTCAAAATCGAAAGCCGCATTCTCGCCAACCCGTAAATGACCCTCACTATCAATGTAGAACCTGTCATCATCCAGCGTGTAGGTTACAACGTCGATGGCATCGGGATCATTTGCCGATAACTGCACGCCGGTATAATCGCCTTCTTGTGCATCTTCATCGATCAAATTCGCACTCGTATCGACGTCCAAAAGAGCCTCGATTGACGTATTATCAGCACCACTTGCCATCGCCTCGGAAACAGACAAAGCAGCTTGCCATGTCGGATCGGATTGAGATTCCAGAAAGCTCGGTCCAAACCAGTATACAGAATCAACGTCAGAGACCGCGTTTAACATGGCCCGCATTTCCAGTTCCGTTGGTGGGCGTGAGGCGGCCCTTTCTTCAGCGGAGAAGGTTGCCAGCGCCTCGTCAGAAAACAAATCCCCCAACTCAAAGGCCTGCAATACCATGACATGGCTCTTGTCAGCCAGATTGGTTTCCATCCAACTCACATACTCTTGCAGGCTTTGTACAGGCTCAACGATTTCACCGCCACTAAGGGGGGATTGCGCCCCGGGTTGCCCGTGAATTGGATAGACATCGAAACCGACAGTGTCAGACCAGGTCGCATGATCGAGGACGGCTGACAGATAGTCTGATGGATCCGCCTCAGGCCCAACAGGGGCATGCACCTGCTGAATATCGATTGACGGATCAATTGACTTGATATGTTCGTACACGGCCTGCGAACTGGCGGAACTGATACCCCGCAGAACGGGCTCGTCATAATTAAAGATACTGTGGATAATGTCGCTGCCACCAGCATCAAGTATGGCATGCAGCGGATCCTGGGCTGCTGATGGCATGTCACTGCCGAGCGGGTACATGATATCCGCACTGAAGGCAATCTTGATGCCGTGCAATCGAGCAAGATCATATAATTCCGGGGTCGCACTCCCGTAAGGGGGCGGGAAAAAATCTGCTTCGAAGCCCAGACTTTTCACTTCTGGATATTCTTCATAAATTGTCAGCGGGCAAAAAACATCAATCCCTGAGTCAGACAGCGTCTGGAAAATCTGGTCGTAATCGCGGGTCATTGCCAGATCAATCGGGATGCCTGCGGTTCCAATGACCGGTGCTGTGCTTGTCTCTCCTGGCCCCTCCGATGGAGGAGGTGTTGGCTCGCTCGTGCCGTTTACCGATACTTCGATAACCTGCTCGGTACCATCCAGCGTGGTGGCGACAAATGTCTCAACAAATGTATCACCGTCCTCCAAGGCCTGAAATTGATCGGTATCACGGGCCGCATAGGTCCACTCGCCAGCCGTATCAATACTGAAATCACCATAGGTACCTGAAATAGCGTCCGCCTGAAAACCGCTTTCGCCTGCATCCACATCGTCCGCCGTCAGCGTACCACTTACCGATTGCGTGACATCTTCAGTAATGGTGCCCGATAGGTCCCCGGTAATAATCGGGGCTTCATCGGCACCATCGATTGTTATGATAACGTTCTGCGAGGTGCCGTCGATGGATTGAACAACAAACGTTTCGGTCGCCTGATCATTTCCTCCCAGCGCTCTGACAGCGGCTTCTTCTGTCGCTGTGTAAGTCCATGCGCCGTCTGAAGCCATCGAAAATGTGCCATAAACGCCCTGTTGAGTCGCCGCAACAAAGGCGCTTTCGCCCGCGTCTACGTCTTCTACGATCAATTGTCCGGTTGCTTCCAGACCGTCAGCCTCCTGTATCAAACCCGCTTGATCACCAGAAATATCTGCAGGTGTATTTTCAACAGGGGTTGGTTCAGGGGTCGGCTCCACAACAGGCGGTGTTTCACCAGCCATGGTCAGCATCCGTTCAAACAAGGATTGTGTGGGGTCGATTGTCAGTGCCTCATCTACGACAGCAACATCGGCAATTTGGCCATCAAGCATATATCGATCACCGCTTCGGCCCCCTGCCGTTACATCTCGGTATACTCTGGATGTTAAATTCACCCCGTCACTTGACCCCGAATAAACAACAGCGCCATCAAGCCAGAACGCCAATGTACCAGCGCCCTCATCCATTACGACCTGAACATCATGCCATCCGGTGTCATCAAAGGCGTCACTAATTGTCGTTGTATGAAGTCTACCGTCATCACCGCGCAGCGTAATTTTTAAATCATCATCTTTGATACGGATGCCAAACTGCCGAGGGTTCCAAACAACTGTTTGCAAACCACTGTTCAGATTGTTCAATTCGAATGTGGCGCTAAGCGTAAAATCACCTGTGGGAAAAAGGGATGCTTCGCGACCCAGATTAACAACACCGGAACCAAACTCTGTTGCTGACTGCTCTAATAAATCTTGTTCTAAACTGGAAACAACGGAACTCATACAAATATACTCCTGAATACAGCACCGATCCGCTCGGGCTGCACACTACATCAACTAAAATCAGGAGAGACACTAGACTATTTTCGTAAATAAAAAATTACTAATTTCACCAAAAAATAAGCAACAAAATACTACTAATGGTGATATTTATATATATACAATTTTATAAACCGAATAATAAAAGTAATAAGGAAAATTATCCAAGTAAAGATTATCTATATTTCAGAATTTAATTTACAAAATGCCAAATATTTGCACAATAATGTGAAATTATTTTTTAAACATCAAACAGATTTATAACAGACGCACTTCGCAACAAAAAAATCCTGGCATCAAAATACTTGTATGCAAAGAGATTCCAGAATTTTTAAGCGCATAAGCTCCCCACATGGAAAGACACCGGGACAAACAGGCCCGATCCTTTATGGAGGCTATTCAGATTTAAATTTCCTTTTTCAACGCGGGTTTTGCCAACACCAAAAGTGAACATCCGCCAAGCAAGCGGACGCTGAAATCCGGGCAAAGGGCAAGGCCCGCCGCGCGGGGCAACTCAATAAGGCGTTTCGATAAAGAGCGCTTTGCTTTCGCCGTTTGAAAAACAGGCGTATAAAACCAGTCAATCACATCAAAGCCGGCATCCTCAAGGGTCAACAGGGCCGAGGATTTAGAAAAATAATGTAAATGCCCAGCTTCGGCACGACTGCGTGTCTGATGATCCAGCAAGACATGCAGGACATTCATATCCAGTGGAATGTGAAAGAGGAAATGGTGGCCAGACTTTCTAAGCTGTGACAAAAAACCAAGATAATCCGGGACATGCTCAAACACGTCCATCAACAAAACCAAATCATATATTTCCTTGTTCTCTGCAAGGAAATCGGAAACCTTAAACTGCAAAGACGACGTTTCTTTTCTTCTGGCGATATTAATAGCGACTTCTGCAATATCAAAGCCCTGACACTTAACGTCTGCATCAAGAGAGTGCGCCAGTGTTGACAAGACCTCTCCGGCCCCGCATCCCACGTCGACAACGGTTGACGGTTTTAAGGATTGCTTGGCAAGCATCTTGAGGATCTGACCGGCTTTCCATGCGCCATCTTCTTCATGCCAGTCAGAATTTGTCTCCAGATATGCCCCTGTTTCATAGATTGTCACTGTTAGCCCCCCCCGATTGCCGCACCGATCAATTAATGTAAATTTTTTCTAATGTAATGAGGAAAACCGGTCATGTCAGTAGAAATCCGTTTTCTGGCAATTTCGTAAACATGCGTTTCAGATAAGTACAGGACAGAGAAATACTGGCGCTTGGGCCTGTGGCGGTTTGATTTACAGACCTTTGCGCTTGTTCTCTTGCATTGCAAAAGACAGACCTCACCGGTTAAACTTCCTCTAATAAACAAAAAGAACAGGGGAAATACATGCCTGCGACATCCATGCAATTGCTGAAAGGCTCACCATACTCGCCATATACCCGTAAAATGACGGCATTATTGCGCTTTCGGCATATCCCGTATCGCCTGCTTTTAACGGAAGCCGAGGAACTGAAAGCGTTACCAAAATCCAAAGTCGGTTTGTTGCCTACCTTCTACTTTAAAACAGAAGCAGGGAGGATGGACGCTGTTGTTGACAGCACGCCCATCATTCGCCGGTTTGAGAAAAGCCACACCGAACGATCCGTCCTGCCGGACAATCCGGCCCTTGCTTTTCTGGATTATTTGCTTGAAGACTTTGCTGACGAATGGTTGACGAAGGCCATGTTCCACTACCGCTGGCATTACCAACCGGATATTGAGCGGGCGAGCAAAACGTTACCGCAATGTCGAAGCTTGGCCCCTGCCAGCGATGCAGACTTGCTTAAATGGGAAAAGGAATTTGCCGACCGGCAAATTTCCCGCCTTTATGTTGTCGGCTCCAACAATGTGACCACCCCTGTTATTGAAGACAGCTACAAGCGATATCTGACCGCTTTTAACACCCACTTGAAACAGCATATGTTTCTTTTCGGTGCGCGCCCGTCCGCGGCTGATTTTGCAGCCTATGGTCAATTGACCCAGTTGGCAGGATTTGATCCCACGCCAACTGCGCTGACCGAAAAAATTGCTCCGCGGGTCTTTGCATGGGTCGAAGTGATGGACGATCTGTCCGGCATGACGGTCCGGGAAGACGCCTGGATCAAGACCCACCAGATCCCTGATAGTCTGCTCGATATTTTTCGGGAGTTGGGGCGGGGATATGTACCGGTCATGTTGGCAAATGCCAAGGCCCTGATAAACGCAGATAAGGAAGTCAAAACCGAGATACAGGGAAAGCTCTGGACGCAGAGCCCCTTTCCCTATCAGGGGAAATGCCTGCAATGGATACGCGAAAAATATGAACACCTTGATGATGGCGACCGAAAAGTCGTCACTGATATCCTGGCTGAAACCGGGTGCCTGCCGTTGGTTGAATGACATCGTGTCGTCGAACGGGCCATAAGATTGACGGGGCGTCCTTTATGCGCCCGTCATTCCCGATGAACTGAACGAAACCTTCACCGTGGGATTAGAAACAACGAACTTTAACCCGCCGAACAGGTTTAAACACCTGCCAGTGTCCGAAACATCTGTACATTTTCGCACGCAACTGAAAAAACGGGTCCCCGCATCGCTTGATCAGAAACGCCTGCCTAATCGGTTGGTCTTCAAAATTATCTTCGGAAGACCCCCAAAAATAGAATTTTGACCCCCTTTAAAGACAAAAGGTCCATCCGTTCGTCCAAATCCAGATCAAGTGGATAGGCGCCAATTACCTTTTTGACGCTCGGGATTTTCCATTTGGCAAACGGAACGTTCAATCTTTCGGCGATGGGTTCGGTTCGCATAAAAGCCGTCCGCTTCTTCATTGCGCCATGAAGAAATCCGGCATGTAAATATTGTTACAGCCAAAATTAGCTACGCCCCCAGTGCAATACCCCCATCCACTGGCAGAAATATGGCTCGCGACCCGAGAAGGAGCGGTGCTCAAAAATTTGGGGTTACTGTAGCACTCGCCCTGGTATCGCGACAAAAACAGGCAGAATTCATACCACCCTCCTGCCTGTTTTCAGCAAGCACTTCCCTTACCCGCTATTTCTCAAACCAGCGGCGATACCATTGATGGACAATTGGATGCCCGTCAGGGTTTTTGCATCTTTCTGGTCTGCCCTGTATCGTTTCAGCAATTGAACCTGAATGTGATTCAAAGGATCGATATACGGGAACCGATTGTGGATTGAGCGGGTCAGCATAGGATTCCCGGCAAGCAACGTGGTTTGTTGCATTATGGCCAATAAGGCTTTCACTGTTTTCTTATGCTCTTCAACGATTGTGCCAAATATTTTTTCTCGAAGCTCGATGTCCTCGACCAACGCCGCATATCGGGACGCGATTGCCAGATTGGTTTTACTAAGGACCATATCCATGTTGGAAAGCTGGGATTCAAAGAATGGCCAGTTCTGATACATTTCCTGCAGGAGTTGCAGACCATTATCCGGGTTTTCTTCGATGAACGCGTCAACCGCTGAGCCAAACCCATACCAGCCGGGAAGCATAAGCCGGCATTGAGCCCAACTGAATACCCACGGAATAGCCCGCAAGTCTTCAATTTTTCGGGTTTTCTTGCGAGAGGCTGGACGGCTGCCGATATTGAGCGTGGCGATTTCGTTTATAACCGTTGAAGACCAGAAATAATCAATGAACCCTTCCGTACCATATACAAGGCCACGATAGGTCTCAAAAGCTTTGCCGGAAAGACAATCCATGGTGTCCAGCCAACTGTCTTCAGGCTCAGGCTCATTCTTTGACAACAGGGTCGCTTCGAGGGTCGCCGATGCCAGAATTTCCAAATTCCGCAAACCGAGATCCGGATTGGTATATTTACTGGAAATAATTTCGCCCTGCTCGGTCACCCTGATCTGGCCGTCAACGGCACCAGAGGGTTGCGCCAGTATGGCTTCATAACTTGGGCCACCCCCGCGACCAACGGTTCCGCCGCGACCATGGAACAACCGAATGCCAACCCCATGTTTGCGGAAGACCTCAATCAGGCTGACCTCTGCTTTATATAACTCCCAGCCTGACGTGATATACCCGCCATCCTTATTGCTGTCCGAATATCCCAGCATGACTTCCTGAATATTTCCAAGGCTTTTGACAAGCCGCATATATTCCGGTGTGGCAAATAACTGATCCATGATGCCGGAACAATTTTGAAGATCTTCGATTGTTTCGAACAAGGGAACAATGTTCATTCGGCTTTCACCATCAGGTGTTACAATTCCCTTTTCTTTCAGGATGAGCGCAAGCTCCAGAACATCAGAGACAGATTGCGTGTTGGAAATAATGGCCGTGCAAAGAGCCTCAAAATTCTGGGTCTGCTGGATTTTATGCGCCGTTTCAAAAATCTGGAGTTCGCTTGTCGTCTGTTCCGAATATTTCCAGTTTTGGCGTATGATCGGACGAGAGGAAGACAGCTCCTGCGAGAGCAATTTGATTTTGTCTTTTTCAGGCAAGTCTTCGTAGTGGTCGGCTAAATCAACGGCCTTGAACAGCTCCTCAACGGTTGCGCCGTGAACCGCTGAATTTTGGCGCATATCAACACACGCCAGATGAAAGCCGAAACAGTCTACCGATCGGCAAAGTTCCTCTAGCCGTCCTTGTGCAAGTGTCTCTGAATTATTGGATTTCAGCGAGTCTTCTATGACTTTCAGGTCCGCCAGAAGTTCTTTGGGGTTTTCGTATGGATTAGCGTCCCCTAACGGACGGATAGCAGCTTCCTCATTATCCATAAACTGCAAGGTTGCGGATACCCGCGCATACAGTCCGACCAGCGCTCTTCTGTAAGGCTCTTCCAGGCGGTGGGGAGAGGTGTCAGGTGAATTTTCGGATAAACGGTTGAGGGCATCAGAGGCGGTAACAAGGCGGGTAGAAAGAGACAGTTCACGCCCCAATTCGTTCAATTGCTCAAGATAGTGGTTGAGAATAAGGCTACTCTGCCGTTTAAAAGTTTCATCCAGCACTTCGGCGGTTACAAACGGATTGCCATCACGGTCCCCTCCGATCCAGCTCCCTATCCGCAGAAAAGAGGGAATAGACACATCAGCCGCTTCATCGATTTTACGATTGATGCTCGCTTCAAGTTTTCTGTAAAATCGGGGCAACTGCTGAAGAAAAGTGTAATCAAAATAGGTGAGACCGTTCTTGAGTTCGTCAATTACGCTCATCTTGGATTGACGGAGCAGGTTGGTTTGCCAAAGCGTCAATATCTTGCGCTCCAGCTCATTTTCCTTCTCTTCAATTTCGGACGGCGTGAAGTCAACGCGCTCTAACTCATGCAGCAGATCCGCAATGCGCATTTCCTGCGTCATTGTACTTTTCCGGCGAACTTCCGTTGGATGGGCCGTCATCACAGGCGCGATCAGCGCCTTGTCATAGAATTTAACAATATCATCAATCTCGTAACCGGCTTCCTCTACCCGCTCAATCGCTTTTTCGGTGCTGCTAAATCGGGCTGGACTGCGGGCAATCTCATGATAGCGAATACGCCTTACATGATGCTGATCCTCTGCGATATTTGCCAGATGCGAGAAGTAGCTATAAGCGCGCAGAATTTGCACAGCAAGTTCCGGACTAAGAGACTCCAGCAGGGCCTCCAGTTCCTTGCGGGTTTCCGGTTTCTCATACCGCAAATATTCAATCGAAGTCTGACGAATAAGTTCAACGGTATTAAAAACATCGTCCCCTTCCTGTTCCTTGATCGTGTTGCCCAGTAATCGCCCAAGAAGCCGGATATTTTCAACAAGAGGCGTGTCTTTATCAGAACTGGACGGATCCATAATTTTCTCTTTCAAATTTTTCGCCAAAAGGCGTGTGATGTGATTGCAATATTACAGATTTAGCGTCGCTTTGATAGATTGAACACAGCTCTCCCAAATGCGATAAAATCCGCGGCGCACTAACATTCCGATAAGCATCGCTTTCTTTAGGACAGCATAACGGGATTGGCTTGCCGTAACGTCAGGAAAAAACGCATCCGAACCTTCTCAATAAAGGATGGGGAGCGTCCGCCCAAACGCCGACACCGATACCGACACCGACTGATTATGCTGGCCTCTCCACGCGAGGCAGTTCTCGCGAGGCTTTTCCTGAGCATGACGGTTTGGCTGCAAGGAATAAAGACGCATTCACAACAAATCTTCCCGCCCCCGATACCCACTTTTGTCAGCGTTCACAGAAGATTATCAGCATTTGATATTCTTCATTTCTGGGTCATACAAAGGCTTCAGATGGACGTTTGCTTTTACCCGCTTCGTTGCCACTTCCAGTTCATAGTTTGCGTTCAGAACATACTCGGCATTGACCCCCTGTTCATTGCGGATGTAGCCATATCCGATTGAGCGCCCGATGGTATAACCGTATCCTCCGCTGGAAAGCCAACCCACGCGTTCACCGTTGCGATAGACAGTCTCCCGGCCTAGCAAAATGACATTCGGATCATCAATCGTAAAACCGGCCATCATTTTCTTAATCCCGGCCTCCTTCTGCCGCAGTAACCCATCGCGTCCGAGAAAATCAATGTCTTTGCCCAATTTTACTGCCCATCCCAAGCCCGCTTCCAAAGGGGTATGATCGGGGCCAATATCACTGCCCCAAGCACGATATCCTTTCTCAAGACGCAGACTTTCAATGGCTCGGTACCCGGCCAGTTTCAGAGAAAACTCTTCTCCCGCCTGTTGCAGGATCTGAAAAACGGTAGCGGCATATTCGACCGGAAGATGCAGCTCCCAGCCCAATTCTCCGACATAGGTAACCCGCATTGCCTGCACCGGGCAGCCACCGATACCAATGGTTTTCATTTTTCCAAACGCGAATGCCTCGTTCGACACATCATCCCGCGTCACTTTTTCCAGAATTTTGCGGGCCTTAGGTCCCATCAGGGAAAGGACTGCGTTGCTTGAGGTAATATCAAAAAGTTGAGCATTTGCCCCTTCTGGAATATTGCGCTTGATCCAATTAAAATCATGGGTCGCGAAACCGGTTCCCGTCACAATATAATATTCATCATGGGCGATACGGGTAACGGTCAGGTCGCATTCGATACCACCGCGCATATTCAGCATCTGGGTATAAATAAGGGACCCGACCGGCTTGTTCACATCATTTGCCGCAATCCAGCTCAGTGCTCTTTCAGCATCCGGCCCTTTCAGCGCAAATTTGGCGAAAGAGGTCTGATCAATCAGCACTGCCGCCTCGCGGGCCGCTTTATGTTCCCGGCCCACCGCGTCAAACCAGTTCTGGCGCCCAAAACTATAATGATCGACCGGCTCCTCGCCTGCCGATAGATCGGCAAACCAGTTTGGTCGCTCCCACCCGAGTTTTTCGCCAAAACAAGCCCCCTGCGCTTTCAATTGATCATATAAGGGCGACTTTCGGCAGGGGCGCCCACTCGAATGCTCCTCATTTGGCCATGCCATCGTGTAATGTTTGCCATAGGCTTCAAGTGTCCGCGTTCTGACCCAGTCCGTATCAAAATGCGGACGCCCAAATCTGCGAATATCCACTGGCCACAGATCAAGGGTCGGCTCACCTTTATGAACCCATTCGGCCAGGGCCATCCCTGCACCGCCCCCCGCAGCGATACCAAATGCGTTAAAACCTGCACCGACATAGAAGTTTTTAAGCTCAGGCGCTTCCCCAAGGATAAAGTTCCCATCTGGTGTGAAACTTTCCGGGCCATTAATCAGCTCTTTGATTCCCGCTGTTTCCAAAGCCGGGACACGCCCCAGAACCAGTTCCATAATCTGTTCAAAATGATCAAATTTAGAGTCTAACAATGTATAATGAAATCCCCGCGGGATCCCCTCCACGGCCCAGGGAATCGGGTTCGGCTCATATCCACCAACCACAAGGCCGCCCACTTCTTCCTTGTAATAAGTCAAACGATCAGGATCTCTCAAAGTCGGTAAATTACGGGGAACGCCGTCGATTTTCTCGGTCACCATATATTGATGCTCGACTGAGACGAGCGGCACATTCACGCCCACTGTCGCCGCCAAATTCCGCGTCCATTGCCCTGCGCAACAAATCACCACGTCGCATTCAACACGGCCGTTTTCCGTTTGAACGGCTTTGACTTTGCCGTCTTCTGTCTCGATGGAAACCACTTTGGTATCCTCAAAAATGCGGGCACCTGCCATTCTCGCGCCTTTTGCTAGGGCTTGGGTAATATCAGAAGGGTTGGCCTGACCATCTGTTGGTAAAAATGCCGCGCCGATCACATCCTCTATGTCCATCAACGGCCAAAGGTCCTGCGCCTCCTTTGGTGTCAGCAGCTGCATATCCAACCCGAATGAATTGGCGGTGGTGGCCTGCCGTTTTACTTCTGTCCAGCGGTCTTCGTTACAGGCCAGGCGCAATCCGCCGTTCATTTTCCACCCTGTTGCCAGACCTGTTTCCTCTTCCAGTTTGTTGTATAAATCCACCGAATAGCCCAGCAACTGAGTGATATTTGCGTTAGATCGCAACTGCCCAACCAGACCGGCCGCATGAAAGGTTGTCCCTGATGTCAATTTCTTACGCTCAAGTACAATCGTATCTGTCCAACCCAATTTGGCCAGATGGTAGGCCGTTGAACAGCCAATAATACCACCACCAATAATCACCGCTTTTGCTGTTTCAGGTAAATCGGTCATGTCATAAAATCCTTAGGACTGGAGAAACACGTCGTACGCTTTACGAAACGACGTCAGGTTTTCTTGTGAATAGGAGGCGTAATCAAAATCGATATTGGAGTGAATTTCTGAGACCATGCTCCACAGGGTTTCCCGCAGCAAGGAAGCACATTTCATTGCTTGATACTGATGAAGAAGCTCACTGGTAACTGTCTTCTCAAAATAATTCTCCAACAACCATTTTTCCTGGGCTTCGTCCAAATTATTGTTAGATGCCAACCCGCCCAGATCAAAAAGCGGCGAATTAAATCCCGCATAGTCCCAATCGATAAGCCATAAACGGGCACCATCATCCAGAAAATTGAACGCAAGAAGATCATTATGCCCAAATACAATAAACCCGGGTTGCGAAGCGGCCTCAAGGCCCTCGGTTATATCAAGCAACTCCTTTAACATGGGGCGATACCCACTCTGACCCTCCTCAAGGGTCGCAGCATAATCTTTGATTACATGGAAAACCCAAAACATCAGGACTGGCCCTCTTAGATATTTGGGAACCTCCAGATGGCAGCGTTTCAATAATTTCAGCAGACGCGCCAATGTGTCCGGATTTTGAACGTCCCGGACCGTCAAAGTTTGGCTTTCGATATAATCAAGCACCAGAATGCCGGGTTCCGTATACACGACTTTCGGCGATAGACCGGCTTGATAAGCGGCCTTGCTTGCCGCAAGCTCATTAAAGCGCAGAACATGATGAACGGGGATATCCTCGCCCACTCTAATGACATATTTGCCCTTTTGGTCTTCCGCCAGATAGTTGAGATTGGTAAGACCGCCCTGCATTTTTTGTAACGAAACATCTCCAGACCAAATTGGCAGTGATTTTAATTTGGAAATATCGTGCGTCATGCGTCCCTTGTCCCCCGCCCCGTGCCATCCCAGATGTCTTTTTCTTATCAATGAAACCGTCACATCCACAGATTTTACCTTCTTGCTGAACACTTGACGGGTTCATTTAAACAAGGGGATCTGGCTCACTTTAGATCAGATAGTAAGCGTTCCATTATCAATTTTGCAAGTAACCTGTTTGACTGACCAAGTGGCCCGACTTCTTGCAGATGAGCTACCGTTTTCGTTTCTGCGTCCGCGAACGGCCAAACGCACTGGACAGCGGGAAGACCCTGTTACCCTGGTGCCTGCAACCAGATTGAGTGTGTAAACAGGACCTGACCCTTAAAATCTTCATCCTTTCGAAGCCTCAAGACTGCTAACGACGCGCTCCGTTCGGGCATCATGCCCCCAGGCACCGTACCATTGAGGATCCTTTGATCGGCGTTGACGGTCCGGTTTCTGGCGCCAGATCTGTGCAGGTTATGAGAAGGTCAACATCTTTGAGTATTTTATTCGCTGTTTTAAACGGGTTAGCACCAGCACAAGCCCCCTCGAACCCATTAACGACCGATACTGTTATCGCTATATGATCAAAAGAGGTGTTCTATTAACACCTTAAAAAGAAACGACAAAATCCAGACGACACTCTCCAGGATTGTTCCAGTTTACGAAATACAAAACCGCAAGATAATTTATTTGCAAAATCATATTTATTTACATATAAACAGTAGATAATTCAGATTAAACCGGAATATTGCAATTGCATTGCCGAGCTTTAAAACCGGAAGGGCGAGAATGGCGGAACGCAGTTTTAGTGTAGAGATAGACAATCTTCGCTTGGGAGAAGGCAAAGAATTTCGCGGTGAGGGGATTCTGGCGGTTGCCAAGGCACTGCTGCAGTCCGGTGTGTCATATGTTGGCGGTTATCAAGGCGCGCCAGTCTCCCATTTAATGGACGTGTTTGCAGATGCTGAAGATGTTCTTGAAGAACTCGGTGTGCATTTCGAAAATTGCGCGAGTGAAGCAGGGGCCGCTGCCATGCTTGGTGCATCCATAAACTATCCATTGCGGGGCGCTGTCACCTGGAAATCCACTGTTGGAACAAATGTTGCCTCGGACGCCCTATCCAATCTTGCTTCTGCGGGGGTCAAGGGTGGCACACTCATTATTCTTGGCGAAGATTATGGGGAAGGGGCAAGTATTATTCAGGAACGCAGCCATGCGTTTGCCACTAAATCTCAGATGTGGTTATTGGATCCGCGTCCCAATCTGCCCTCGATGGTTGAAATGGTGGAAAAAGGGTTTGAATTATCCGAAGCCAGCTCGACGCCCGTAATGCTGGAAATGAGAATTAGAGCCTGTCACGTATATGGCCGTTTTAAAACGAAAGAGAATAAAGCAGGAGAAATTTCCCGGCTTGCCCCCCTAGAAGAAGCTGAGTTCGATTATGGGCGTATTTGCTTACCTCCGTCGACCTATGTGCAAGAGCAGGACAAGGTCAACCGCCGGATGCCCGCCGCCCTTGAGTATATCGCCAAAAATAAACTTAACGAACGTATGGGTGAAGCCGGTGACGTCGGAATAATTATGCAAGGTGGTTTGTTTAATGGTGTTAATCGAGCCCTGCAGCAGTTAGGGCTCAGTGATGCTCACGGCAATTCAAAGCTACCCCTTTTTGTGCTGAACGTTACCTATCCGCTGGTGCCAGAAGAAATTTCTGAATTCTGCAAAGACAAGAAATCTGTTCTCGTTATCGAAGAAGGACAGCCTGATTATCTGGCCCAGAATATAAAGGCCATATTGCGAGACGCCGGTGAGGAAACCTTGATCCACGGTAAAAACTACCTGCCATTGGCTGGAGAATATACGGGACAGGTCCTGTTTGACGGACTTGCCAAATTTCTGCTTGATACGCCCTCGGCATGCCTGGATCTCAGCGCACTCAAAAGCCTGCATTCGAACACCAAAGATCAAATCGCCAAAGCAATTAGTGCGTTTCAGGATCCTTTACCCATTCGCCCGCCTGGTTTCTGCATAGGATGCCCGGAACGACCGGTCTTCACAGCGATGAAGCTGGTGGAAAGGCAAGTCGGGAAATTCCATGTTTCTGCTGATATCGGGTGCCATACTTTTGCAACGCTACCACCGTTCAATATAGGCAACACGGTAATGGGATACGGCCTCGGCCTTTCAGGGTCTTCCGGGATTGCCCCGCTTATCAAAAAACGGACCGCCAGCATAATGGGCGATGGCGGCTTTTGGCATAATGGTCTTACATCAGGGGTCGCAAATGCTGTCTTTAACAAAGATGACAGTGTCCTCGTAATCTTGAAGAACGGCTATACCGCGGCAACAGGCCATCAAGATATTCCAACATCGAAATCAGATCGGATCGATCGCGAGGCCAATCTCGATATGACGCTTGCTCTTAAAGCAATGGGTGTCAAATGGATCAAAACAATCAACTCCTACAGTGTGGCCGAAATGGCCCATACCTTCAGAGATGCAATGACCACTGACAAGGACGGGTTAAAAGTGATCATTGCTGATGGTGAATGTATGCTCGCTGTCCAGCGACGCAAAAAGCCGGAGATAGCGAAGAAGTTAAAATCAGGGGATCGCGTGGTCAAAAGCGTATTTGCGGTTGACGATACACTTTGTACCGGGGACCATTCCTGTATTCGGCTGTCTGCATGCCCAACATTAACGATCAAGGAAAATCCGGATCCTCTGCGCAAAGACCCGGTCGCCCATGTTGAACAAGGGTGCGTAGGGTGCGGCAACTGCGGCGAGACGGCACACGCGGCGTCCCTTTGTCCCTCTTTTTACGAAATTCGGACGATCAGCAATCCAAGTAAATGGGAACGGCTAATGGACCGTGTCCGTCGGACTTTCATCAGACCGCGGCGCGGCAAAACCTACGAGGCTGCGGTCAATGGATAACGATTTTCGCCCCATCAATCTTTTAATTGCGGCTCTGGGCGGTGAAGGCGGCAGTGTCCTGGCCAACTGGATTGTCGCCGCCGCCGAGCGAGTGGGGTATGTTGCTCAATATACTTCAATTCCCGGAGTGGCGCAGCGTACAGGAGCAACAACCTACTATGTTGAGCTGTTTCCTGCGGATATGACACCGGAACCAGTTATGGCCTTAACGCCCGCGCCTGGTGATGTGGATATCGTCATTGCCTCTGAATTACTCGAGGTTGGACGCGCTATCGAAAAGGGATATGTGACACCCCAAAAAACCCTTCTGATCGGTTCAACCCATAGAATGTTTGCTGTTTCTGAAAAATCGGCAATGACTGACAACCGGTATAATTCCGAAAATATCCAAACGGTAGCAACAGAATTTGCAGCCGAACTAATCCTTTGTGACTTCAAGAAACTTTCCGACCAAACGGGCAGCATGATCAATGCCTGTTTGTTGGGTGCCCTTGCGGCCACTGAAAAACTGCCCATCGGGCGGGAAATATTTGAACAGATAATCCGCGATGGCGGCAAGGCCGTCGAGAGTAACCTGCAAGGATTGTCTGCAGGAATTGATCTGGTAAAGACTCCGAACTCCGAAGTAATAAATGACAAGACGGACGTAAAACCCGTCAATCAGACTCTCCCGCCTATTCTGGCAAACGTTCCCGAACAATTACATGACACGCTTCGGCATGGGTTAATGCGAACGGCTGATTACCAGTCCCAAAAATATGCCCGCTTATATAGGGAACGCCTGCAGGCCATTTTAGACGTCGATGCGGCCACATCAGGAAACGACCGTGATTTCATCCTGTCACACGAGGTTGCGAGATACCTTGCGCTGCGGATGACATATGAAGACGTGATCCGGGTTGCAGATCTGAAAACCCGAGAAGATCGATTTTTGGAAATTATGGGAAAAGCCGGGGGTCAGGGGAAGGTCATCGAAGTACTGGATTACTTCAAGCCTGGAATTGCCGAAATTCGTGACGTTTTACCACCGTTTCTGTCCGGACTTCTCGCCCCGCTTGAAGCAAAAACCTTTCACCGGTCCTTTACAGGTGGTCTCAAAATCCGAACCACAACCGTTGCTGGATTTTATACCATGAGATTGCTGGCCTGCCTGAGGGTCTGGCGGCCCTTGAGCGACCGTTATAAGAAAGAACAGAGAAACATTGAGGATTGGTTGGAAACCGTCATTTCATTGGCCCGCGAAAACTATGACTTGGCGCTGGAATATACAGAATGTGCAAATTTGCTAAAGGGCTATGGGGATACCTATCATAGAGGCTTGGCGAACTTTGAACGTATATCCGGTCAACTACCAGTATTACGGACCCGCAAGAATGCCGCCACGGATCTTAAGCTCCTTCGTGAAGCCGCACTGAATGATCCAGATGGTGACTCGCTGGACTTCACTTTCACCGCAATCTTCGGCAGTGCATCATGAAAAAATCCACATCCCACACATCCCAGTTTTCCGATTTAGTTGACGAGATTGCGCCAGTCGAACAAGACTTTGTTCTTGAGCGATTTCCCCCGTATCTCATGAACCGTATCATGAAAAGGATGAACAGCAACCTCAAAGCGACCTTGAAAGCGCAGGAAATTGGCGTTGCTGAATGGCGGGTAATTGCAGTCCTGAAGGTACGGAACGCCCTTCGAATGTCAGAGCTGTCTGTTTATACAATGGCAGAGCAATCCACGCTAAGTCGGACGGTGGATCGGATGGAAGCTAAACTTCTGCTTCGGCGGTATGAAGATAAAACCGATGCCCGTGTACAGCGAATTGAACTGTCTGACCTTGGTCAAGAAAAGTTCGACAAGATCTGGCCGATTGCACGGTACCAATCAGCTCGGGCTTTCAGAAAAATTGATCCCGAAGAGATTGTCGCATTTACCCAAACGTTAAAGAAGATTCTCGAGAATGTCAGGGAGAACGACATAATCTGAACTAAAGAAGGCGTGTCAAACAAACAAGGAGGAAAGACGATGAAGTCCAGGGAAAAACTAAAAAAATCGTTAAAAATCAGTGCGATAGGATTTGCTATTTTTGGGGGTCTGATAAATGTCACCAGCGCGGAGGAGGTGACATTGAAAGCTGTCAGTGCCTTTGCAAATGGAACAACCTTCACCAAGAACTTTCAGCGTTTTGTCGATAAAGTAAACGAAATCGGGCCGGGCGTTCTTAAAATCAATTATTTAGGGGGGGGAAAGGCTGTCCTCAACCCGTTTGAACTTGGGAATGCAATCAAGACAGGTGTTGTTGATATCGGAAACCTGCCCGGCGCATTTTACACCAACATCGTCCCAGAAGCAGACGCAATCAAACTGACCCAATTCACTATTCAGGAAGAACGTAAAAACGGTGCTTGGGCCTATATGAATGACCTGCATGTCAAGAAGATGAATGCCTATCATCTTGCACGGCAGAAAGATTGTGTCCCGTTTCACCTGTATCTTACAAAAAAGATCGAGACCCCAGATCTTTCAGGCATGAATATCCGCACCACACCCATCTATAGTGCCTTTTTCTCCTCTCTCGGAGGATCCATGATCCGCACACCACCAGGGGACGTCTATACAGCTCTCGAACGTGGCGCTGTTGACGGTTATGGGTGGCCTACTCAAGGTGTATTGGATCTTGGCTGGCACGAAGTCACCAAATATCGCGTCGATCCTGGCTTTTACAGAGCGTCTGTTGAAGTACTGATCAATAACAACAAGTGGGAAAAACTTGGTGAGCCACAAAAGGCTATTCTTAAACAGGCAAGCATGTGGATGGAAGGTCTTTGCACAGAAGACAAAGAAATCAATGCAACAGAGATCAAGCGTCAAGCCGAAGCCGGCATAGAAGTGATCAGCTTCGATGGCGACTATGTTCAAAAAGCCTATGATGCAGGTTGGGATGCCTTTCTAAAAGCCAACCCTGAACACGGGCCAAAGCTCAAAGAATTGCTAACCAAATAAAAAGTAAAGCCAGGACCCTTCGATGAGTTGGGGCCCTGGCACTCAAGCGCGAGGAATAAACGAGTGAGATTGAGCAAGTTCTATGACGGCCTGTTAGTCGGATGCGGTGTCGCTTCGGCAGCGGCCATTTTCACCATTGTGGTTCTCGTTTCAATCAATGTGATGTTGCGTAAATTTTTCCAGTTCAGCATTCCGTGGACCATTGAGGTCAGCGAATATGCCCTTTATTTCTCAACCTTTATCGCCGCCCCGTGGGCGCTGGCTAAAAATGCGCATATCCGGGTTGATCTGCTGGCCAATGCCCTGACAGGGCAGGCAAGTGTGCTACTGGAACGCGCAACCAATGTTATTGGCTTTCTGGTTTCAATTGTTTTTTTAGTCTATGGCATCGTCTCGACATATGACTCCTGGTCAAACAACGCCATGATTTTCAAAGAACTCATCATCGCAGAATGGCTTCTTCTCGCCATTATCCCGATTTCTGCATTTCTACTTTCTGTAGAATTTATCCGGCGCCTTTTAAGAGCGGTCTCCGAACATGAGGAGAAGATTTGATGGAATGGTCACTCGCTCTACTCTTGTTACTCGGACTAATGCTCGTTCTTATGCTGTTAAGCGTCCCCGTAGCTTTTGCCTTTCTTGGCGTCAATATCGTCGGTGCATGGATTTTTCTGGGCGGGGAAGTCGGGCTTGTCCAGCTTGTCCGCAATTCCATGACCTCGATTACAACCTTTACACTTGCCCCAATTCCGTTATTTCTGTTGATGGGCGAAATTCTATTTCATAGTGGTATTGCATACAAAAGTGTTGATGCCATCGATCGTTTGATATCCCGCGTTCCAGGTCGATTATCTGTTGTTGCCGTCGCAGGGGGAACCGTTTTCTCATCCCTGTCAGGCTCCACCATTGCCAATACGGCCGTCCTCGGATCGACTTTACTTCCCGACATGCTAAAACGCGGCTATGCACCATCCATAGCCATGGGGCCCATTATGGCAACGGGCAGTATCGCAATGCTAATACCGCCATCCGCCCTTGCAGTCTTGCTCGGCAGTTTGTCAGGGATTTCAATTGCGCAGTTACTGCTCGCTGGCATCATCCCGGGAATAATGATGAGTATTCTGTTCATCACTTATATTGTTGGCCGCTGTTATTTCCAGCCTCATCTTGCCCCTGCGGATGAAGAGCAGGAAAAGCTCAGCTGGAAAGAGCGGATTGTTCCAATCTTTGTCTATGTGGTGCCTTTGTTTGCCATTTTTCTGGTGGTCGTGGGAAGTATCTTTAGCGGCTGGGCGACACCGACAGAATCTGCGGCACTCGGGTCCATGGCCTCTATATTGGCAGCCCTTGGATATCGCAACCTCACATTGAAAATTCTCATCACCTCTTTGATGGAAACCGCCAAGGTCTCGGCAATGATCCTTTTCATTATTGTTGCCTCCATGTCCTTCTCCCAGATTTTGACCTTTTCAGGCGGCACCACTGGCCTGCTCTCTGTTTTTGGTCAGTTTGAGATGACCCCCGTAATATTGGTCATTGGCATGATCTGTATCTTACTGGTCTTGGGCGCCTTTATGGATCAAGTGAGTATGATGCTTGTCTCACTTCCGTTTTTTATGCCATTAGCGTTGGCAAATGATATCAATACGCTCTGGCTAGGCGTCTTAATGCTCATCGTCATGGAAATGAGCTTCACGACACCCCCTTTCGGCTTACTGCTTTACGTCATGCGAGGCGTCGCCCCCCCTCATATCTCCATGCGACAAATATATTCTGCCGCGCTCCCCTTTATTGGCTTGTCCACAATTGTCCTTGTGGTGCTGATGGTCTTTCCCGAAATAATTACCTGGCTACCGGCCGCCCTTAGAAACTGATCAAAACAGGTACGGTTGAGCGGAATTGGTCCTGAGCTTTGGCTGTTCGTTTAAAGAAGCGCACGACAATTTAACTGACTGCGAGTGCGAAACATACCATCCTCCGGTGAATAGGGCGCGTTACAACGGGTGAGCATTAACGGTCGCAATATCGCGACTTTCACGCCAGCCCGACCTTTATCATTTGTAAAAGCGGGAAACGCTGGTTTGTCGTTAAGGATTGTTTTTTTCAGCGTTCAAGACAACTCACCCGGCCTTTTGTCGAAAAATGCAGAACCCGAAATACACTTGCAATCCCGATCAGCCACTGAATTATCGTTTATTGTGAATTTTGTGATTTTATGATGCCGCTGGCGTTACTCAAACCTCCGCCCTCCGCATTACAAATGCTGAGGAATGAAGGCCAGATGAAAAAGCCGCCTGATGTTTGTATTGTTGTTCGTTACCAATCATTTAGTGACGAGAATACCTGATTACCTAAAGAAAAGTGTCGCTGAAATCATGCGTTTTTCTATTCGTAAATAACCACCAGCACTTTTTCCATCACATGGCCTCTTATTTTCCTCAACTCAACCCCGCCTAAATACTTGATCCGCAAAAAAACAGGCAGCGTTTCGGCCCGGCGCAATCGCTTCCAAAGAAGGGCTGGCAACCCTGCACTTCTCTGCTGCATAAGGGCAGCGCGGTGCGAAATAACACCCTGGAGGTGGTGATAAGGGCGATGGTATTTCCCCCTCAATCGCTTCGAATTGCACCAGTTCATCTTTATCCAGAACAAGTTTTGGCACAGAAGCCAAAAGTGCTTTTGTATAGGGATGAGCTGGGTTCTCAAAAACAGCCCGTGTCTCCCCCTCTTCTACAATACGCCCTAAATACATAACCGCGACCCGATCACTAACATGACGCACAACTGAAAGATCGTGACTAATGAACAGGCAGGTCAGGTTAAGATCTTTACGAAGCTCCAGAAAAAGATTGATAATTTGCGCCTGAATGGAAACATCAAGTGAGGCGACTGGCTCATCACAGATCAACAGGTCGGGTTGCATAGCAAGAGCCCTGGCAATTGCAATTCGTTGTCGCTGGCCGCCAGAAAATTGGTGAGGATACCGATCAGAAAAATCAGGATCCAGCCCAACCTTGGCAAACCAATCCTTTACATAGTTGACCGCTTCAGATGCCTTGACAAGGTTGTTTGCAACAGGCCCTTCAGCAACAGCCTCCCCGACTTTCATACGAGGATCAAGCGATGCAAAAGGATCCTGGAAAACAGTTTGAATTCGGGTCGTTGTTTTCTTGCCATCTTTCATAACCGGCTGTTGGTCCAGCCGTACCGTACCGCTTGAAGTTTCAAGAATTCCGGCTGCCAATTTACCAAGCGTTGATTTACCGCATCCGGATTCGCCAACCAGACCAAGCGTCTGCCCTTCCTCCAACACGAACGAGACATCGTTAACCGCTTTTACGGAACGGGTTTCAACCCGAGCACCGAGTTTTGCAGCAATTTTATCACCCATACTGATATGTGGGTGAAATTCACGGGTCACTTGATCAACTTGAAACAATAAACTCATCATACAGCCTCTTTCATCTGTAAAGGATGATGACAACGCCACGCCCGATCCCCAGTTCGATCAACGAGAGGTTCAGTTGCGCATTTTTTTGTCGAGAAACTACATCTGGGCGCGAACGGGCATCCGGGCGGCAGGGACAATAAGGAGGGGGTCGTTCCGGAAATCTGTACCAAAGGCTCGCCTGGCGTCGCCATGGCAGGTAAAGACTCAATCAAACCCTGTGTATAAGGATGATGCGGATTTTTCAGCACTTGCGCTGTTGGTCCCTCCTCTACCACTCTGCCGGCATACATAACCAGCAATCGCGTTGCCAAACTGGATACGGTGGCCAGATCGTGGCTGATCCAGATCATCGCCGTACCGGTTTCTTTTGCCAGCGTCCGCATTTCTGAAAGGATCTGCGCCTGAATGGAGACATCCAGCGCTGTTGTAGGCTCATCTGCAACGATAACGCCCGGAGAGTGCAGCAGGGTAATGGCGATGGCTACGCGCTGACGCATGCCTCCTGAAAATTCATGAGGATAGTTGTCCAACCGTACCGTAGGATCAGGGATACCGACCTTATTCAGGACCTCTATGCATCGAGCCTCTATTTCCTTGTTCGAGAAGCGGGCATGGGCTTCTAGCGCAAGGGCCATTTGTGTTCGGATCGTCAGGAGAGGATTCAGGGTCGCAATCGGATCCTGAAAAATCATCGCGATATCCTTGCCCCGCTTTGCCCGCAGTTTTTTCTCAGGCAGGCCAACGATATTCTCACCGTTCAATTCAATGCGCCCGCCGACGATTTCTCCTGGCGCATCGACAAGGCCCAGCAAGGAAAAGCCTGTCACTGTTTTTCCAGATCCTGACTCGCCCACGAGCCCAAGAATTTCGCCTTTTTCAAGTGAGAAGCTAACGCCATCGACTGCCTTCACAACGCCATCACGTGTATGAAAATAGGTCTTCAGATCTTTCACATCGAGAACTTTTGTCATTTGCGGAGCCTCGGGTTAAACTGATCACGTATCTGGTCACCGACAATATTGATTGCGACAATTAATATAATCAGGGCAACGCCAGGATAGACAGAAATCCAATAGCGGCCACTCATCATGTAAGGGAAACCATTTGAAATCAGCATGCCAAGGCTTGGCTCTGTTACCGGCAGACCCAGCCCGAGGAAGCTTAATGTTGCTTCCAAGGAAATAGCACTGGCAATCTGAACGGTTGCGACAACAATAAGCGGTGGCATGCAGTTGGGAAGCAAGTGACGGAACGCCACTTTAAATCCGGACAGTGGTGTTGCTAGAGCCGCCTCGATATAGTCTTTTCTCCGCTCTCCTTTCGCCGCGCCATAAGCTGTTCGGGCGAAATAGGCATATTGAGCCGCGACAAGAGCTGCAATTAACTGAAACTTCCCTTGTCCTAACAAGGCAACCAGCACAAGGGCCAGCAGAATGGCTGGAAAAGACAACTGCAAATCAACAATTCGCATCAGAAAGTTTTCAGTTCGACCGCCAACGTAAGCTGCGAAGATGCCCACAGTCGTTCCCAGCACAAGGGCGACACAGCCCGCTGCAAGCCCGATCATGATAGAAATTCTAAGGCCATAAAAAATAGCAGAAAGCAGATCACGGCCTTGTGGATCGGTACCAAGATAATGAATGTAGCCACCCGATCCGAGAAAACCTGGCGCGCGCCGCGCATCCATCAAAGAAAGCATTTCCAGATCATACGGGTTTTGCGGAACGATAAATGGAGCGAATAAGGCCAATCCCATCAACGCCAAAACGATCGCCAGCGCGACAACCGCCAACTTGTTTTCGCTGAATTCTCGCCAGAAACGGTATAAGGGAGATTGAATGTCTGACATTACTGCGCTCCTGCCCGGATACGGGGGTCAATCATGGCAAACACTAAATCCACCGTAAGATTAATAAGGACAAAAAGAAGAGCTGTCAGGATCAGGTAAGCGACCATAACAGGGCGGTCAAGAACAGAAATGCTGTCAATAATAAGCTTGCCGATTCCAGGCCAGGAGAAAATGGTCTCTGTCACGACAGCAAAAGCAAGTGTTGAGCCTAGTTCCAATCCAAATACAGTGATGATCGGAACAGAAATGAGCTTCATCAAATGACGGCGCAAGATACGACCTTCAGAGATGCCCGCGGCCCTCGCGAATTTAATCGTATCCGTCAACATGATTTCCCGTGTCCCTGCGCGCGCAAGACGGATCATCATCGCTAACTTGAAAAACGCAAGATTTAAGGCTGGTAGCAGAATATGAGATAAACCATCCAGAGTTAAAAAGCTCCAATCCATCCCTAAAATGGTGACAACTTCGCCGCGACCACCTGCTGGCAAAATTCCTAGATTTACAGCAAATGTCAGAATAAGAATCAAACCAACCCAGAAACTTGGGACCGAAAAACCAAGAACTGAAATCGCCATAATGGTTTTAGAAAGAAAACTATCCGGGCGGTAACCGGCATAAACGCCGAGTGTAACCCCGAAAACTGTTGCAGACGTGATTGAAATCAGCACCAGCTCCAAGGTTGCCGGTAAACGGCCTACGATCAGTTCGAGAACGGGAATATTATAGATATAAGATCTTCCGAAATCTCCCTGAACCAAATTGGTGACAAAAATAAAATATTGTTTCCAAAGAGGTAAATCCAAGCCGAGTTTTTTAATCACGGCCTGTCGGATTTCTTCAGTGGCTTCAGGTGGAATAATAATTTCGACCGGATTGCCGATCGCATAAACACCCACAAATACAATTACTGACATGGCGACCATCACAAGTGCCGCCTGCAACAATCGCTGGATAATAAAACCTAACATCCACTTTTACCTAGCTCAGAAAGGCGGGTGCCGGTTTGGCCGGCACCCGAAAGACACTATTTTTTAGGTTTGATGAAAAAGGCCAACGTATCTTCATCAAAACGAGGGCGGAAGGTCAACTGACCAGCCTTTCCGGCCCAAACTGTCTGCAGTTGTACGACTGGAATATAAACTCTGTCCTCCATGGTTTTAACCATGGCTTCCTCGTACAAAGCACGGCGTGCATCTGCATCCAGAGTCATCGCTCCTTTTTGCAGGAGTTCATCGACTTTTTCATTTTTATAGGCAACACGGTTGAATGCGCCCATTTTCACATCAGGATTTTTGGAATGCGCGAGTGAGCCCAAAGTATAGGAGGCCTCGCCGGTCAACGTTCCCCAGCCGTTCATGAAAACAGAATATTCCAGACGGGATTGTGCTGGGAAGTAGACTGTTTTGGAGATGGCGTTCACATTGGTTTTAATCCCAACCTGACTGAACATCTGGCCAAGACCCTGACAAATGGCACCGTCTCCTGGCAACCGATCTGAAGTACAGAAGAGATCAATTTCAAATCCATCCGGATACCCCGCTTTTGCAAGCAGGTCCTTTGCTTTCTTGGCATTATGTTCCCGCACAGGAATTGCTTCGCTGGAGCCAAAGAATCCCGGAGGCATCATCTGGTTGGCAGGTTTACCCAGCCCTTCCAAAACGATTTCAACCATAGTTTCCCGATCAATTGCTAAATCAATAGCTTCTCTCACCAGTGGGTTCTGTAAGGGGTTCTCTTTCAGTGCAGAGCCGTCTTTTGCACGAACGCGTGGTGTGTCATCGCGCTGATCAAGCTGCAGGTTCATTATGTATACACTATCGCCGACGATGGCATCGACACTGCTGTCCCGTTGAAGGGCCAGATAGTCTACAGAAGATACATAGTTAATCACATCAACCTGACCCGCCTTCAAAGCGGCAAGGCGTGAACTGTCGTTTGGAATCTCTTTGCGAATTACTTTTTCCCAAGCGCCCTTACCGCGCCAGTAATCGTCGAAACGCTCTAAAACCAGATCCCCTTTAGGCTCCCAACTGACAAGTTTATAGGGACCTGTTCCGACAGCAGCGGGGCCGCCGTTGAAACCCGCAGAGGCGGTCTCAGGGGTCGAATAGTCTTTCGCGGCTTCGGCACTTACGATAAAGAGACGAACGAAGTCATACGGCAGGGTTGCAGCAGGTCCGTTTGTTTTGATGTGAACGGTATAAGGATCGATAATTTCCACATCAGCAACACGGCGGACGTATATGGTTGTCGTCGTTGGGCCACTTACTGCAGGTATGCGTTCGATGGAAAACTTAACGTCTTCAGCGTCAAAATCGGAACCGTCATGAAATTTAACGCCTTCGCGCAGTTTAAATTCCCACGTTGTATCATCCAGTGGCTTCCAAGACGTCGCCAAGCCAGGTTCGATTTGCAGATCATCACCTGACCAAACGAGAGTATCAAAAATATGCTTTGCCGCTTCTGCATGACTGCCCAAAGCAGAATAATGTGGATCCAGAGATTCAGGTCCTCCGCGAACCCCCATCGTCAGTGTTTGGGCCGTCGCGACCCCAGCGCTCAGAGTCACACCAAAGGCTAGAGCCATTGATGCTATTAGTGTTTTTACCTTCATCGGTACCCCCTGTCGGAGTTGTGAAAAGATTTTTTAATTAATTCCAAATGGAACTTGTACTCTTTACGATGTTATGAAATATATGATATGTCAAGTTCTATATGGAACTAATTGAGTTTATGAGCGAGGAATGAAACTCAATGCCTACAACGCAAAACTATATATCCCCGCGCCATTCAGGCGGTGTGTCGGGGATGAATCAAATGACGGAAGCAAAGTTGTGGCGCAATCCATGCCCGTTTTCGTTTCGCTTAAACTATCTGGCCATGCGCTATAACACCCCTTGTTATGATTGGGTCCACAAAACTGTGGGGCTTAGCCGTATTGAGTATGTGGTGATCTATTCGTTGGCGTTGTGTGAAGGCGGCTTGGCAACAGATATTGCAATGTCCTCCGGTTTTCCAAAAAACAGCCTGTCCAGAGCGATGGCAAAATTGGAAAAGTCTGGACTGATCATGCGCAAAACTGATGATCAGGACAAACGCAACCAACCCCTCCATCTTACGGAAGAGGGGTGGGAGCTTTTTAACAAAACATTGCACGTCTTTGAAAAACGCGAGCAGGAACTGCTCGATGGCCTAACCGAAGACGAGGTTAAAACACTGTCGAATTTAATGGCCAAAATAGTTTTAAACACCGCAAATCTGGCAGATGATATTTCCTCTGAAATCACTCGGCCTGACAGGGAGCAAAAAAACAAATGATGATTTCCGAAATGAATTGGATGGACGTCGAAAAATACGTCAAAAAAGACAAACGATGTATCCTGCCTATTGGTTCTACTGAACAACATGCACAACTATCGATGTGTGTGGACGTCATCTTAGCGGAACGAGTAGCCCGTGATGCGGCAGAACCTCTCGGTATTCCGGTCTTTCCCGTAATTCCATATGGACTAACCCCATATTTTTCCGCATACCCCGGAACAATTTCCCTTCGGGTTGAAACACTTATGGCCTTGATGCGCGATGTAATCGGATCACTCCGCCGCTCGGGGTTTCAAAATATTTTGCTGGTCAATGGTCACGGCGGGAATAATCCAATCGGCGCGCTGGGTCAGGAACTGATGGCCGAATATGGCGATATTTCTGTGCGCCTGCACAATTGGTGGGCGGCCCCCAAAACAATGGCTGCCGTTAAAGAGGTTCATCCTGTCGGCAGTCACGCAAACTGGATGGAAAACTTTCCCTGGACACGGCTCGCACACGCACCCGCACCAGAAGGAGAAAAACCTGCTCCGGATATGGATCGCATAAAAGCATCAACGCCTCATGAAGCAAAGGAATTGCTTGGAGACGGTAATTTCGGTGGGCCGTGGCAAATGCCGGACGAGGACATGATGAAAGTCTGGCAAGCCGGGGTTGAAGAAACCCGTGACGCCCTAGAGGGTCCTTGGCCAGACTGGAGTAACAAATAATGTCAGACCGCCCTGTTTTGATTTGGGGTGCGGGCGCCATTGGTGGAATACTGGGGGCCTATTGGGCCCGTGCCGGAAAAGACGTCGCTATGGTCGACATTGACGAGGCACATGTCAACGCCTGCTCCACCAAAGGGATCCGGATTGAAGGTCCCGCGACGAACGGAGACTTTTGCCAGATCGTTCCCACCTATACACCCGAAACACTCGAAGGTGTATATGATATAATTGTTCTGGCCGTGAAGGCACAGGCGACACAAGCAGCCGTCTCCCAACTTCTCCCGCATTTGAGTCAGGATGGCTATATTCTGTCAGCCCAGAACGGTCTGAATGAGCGCTTGATTGCCAGGTTGGCAGGGCCCGAACGAACAATGGGCGCATTCGTCAACTACGGTAGCGACTGGCAGGAAGCCGGTCGCGTCCTCTATGGGAACAGAGGCGCCGTTGTCATTGGTGAAATCGACGGGTCTGTTCGTACTCGCACCAAGCACCTGCATACCCTGATGCAGGTATTTGAGCCGGATGCAATTCTGACGGATAACATCTGGGGATATTTATGGGGTAAATTGGGTTATGGCGCCATGCTCTTTGCTACCGCCCTGACACCCGACAGCATGTCTGCAAATTTTGCAAATCCGGATCGTTCGCCTGCCCTGATTGGCTTGGCGCGAGAAGTCATGAAAGTAGCGCTCGCTGAAAATATCAAGCCGCTCGGCTTTAATGGTTTCGATCCTAAGAGCTATTTTCCCGAAAGCCCGCAGTCTGAAGCAGAGAAATCAATTTCCGCTCTCATCGAGTTCACCGCGAATACTGCCAAAACTCATTCAGGAATATGGCGCGACCTTGCAATTCGCAAGCGAAAGACCGAGGTCGACCCTCAAATCGGCATAATAACAGAAATCGCCGCAGAGCACGGCATTGAGACACCTCTCTTAAGCCGCCTGGTCACACTCATCCACGAAATCGAGGATAACAAACGTCCTCAATCCGCTGAAACTTTTGGCGAACTGTTAAAGGCAATGAAATAGGAGAGGCTCAATGACCGTTGCACTTGTAACTGGTGTTGTCGGGGGAATAGGGGCGGCCATAGCAAAGCGCCTCTCCCTTGACGGATACACGGTAATCGTATCCGACCGGCCAGGCGGGGCGTTTGATGAAGCCGTTCAAACCCTTAAAATGCCTGGCTATGCTGCTGACCTCGGTGATCGTAATGCCGTGCATGATCTGGCCCATCAAGTGACCCTGGATCATGAGGCACCAGCAGTCCTTGTGAATGCTGCAGGCGGTGTCTGTCACCAGACTCACACGCCCGTTGAAGACGTTTCAGAAGAGGATTGGAAAACCCTTTTTGCTGCCAACACTGACAGCGCATTCTATCTAGCTCAGGCGTTTGTGCCTGTGATGAAGCGGAAGAAAAATGGTCGCATTATCACCATTAGTAGCGGTGCAGGCTTACGCCCCAGTCTGACAAAAATCCAGGGATATACCGCCTCAAAACATGCACTTGTCGGTTTAACAAAACAGCTTGCACTGGAACTTGGTCCGTTCGGAATTACGGTCAACTCCATTGCTCCTGGCTTTGTACTTTCCAACGACGCCACGAAAAAACAGTGGGATCGTTACGGAAAAGAAGGACAAAAGCAGCTTATTGAAAATATCCATATGCGCAGATTAGGCTCCCCTGAAGATATTGCTAATGCCGCATCCTTTCTCGCCAGCGACGCTTCCGATTGGATCACGGGCCAAATCCTATCCGTCGACGGAGGACATAGATGAGTTCCCCTTCCCCAATTGATCACCACAACCGCTCCGACTTTCTGACCTGCCTTAGAGAATATCTTGCCTGTCAGTCGGTCAGCACGGATCCAGCATTCCGAAACGAAATGGTGAAAGCGAAAGGGTTTTTAACAGCCCTTTTGACGGGTATCGGCTTTCAAAATATACAAGAGCTGGATGGAGGTATTGGTGGACATAATGCACTTTATGCCGAGTGGCTTGAAAAGCCGGGCAAGCCCACACTTCTCATTTATGGCCACTATGATGTCCAGCCTCCGGACCCACTGGATCAGTGGATATCCGAACCCTTTGACATGCAAGAGCGGGATGGATGTCTTTATGCCCGCGGCATTTCTGATGACAAAGGACCGACTCTCATCGCGATTGAAGCCTTACGCTGCCATATGTCAGCGCGCGGTGAGCTTCCCTTCAATGTCAAAATCCTACTGGAAGGGGAAGAGGAGACCGGATCACCATCGCTTCCTAATATCCTTAGCGAAAACCGGGAATTATTGGCCGCTGACGCCATCCTGTCGGCAGACGGGGCACGATGGCGGGCCGATCTCACAGCAATCAACGTAGGTTCGCGCGGCAATGGTGGGTTTGAAATCTCTGTTAAAACATCAAACCTGGATCTTCATTCCGGGCGGTATGGTGGTGCCGTTCCCAATGCGCTGCATGTCATGGCAAATATTGTTGCCCGCCTTCACGACGAAAACAATCAGGTTACCATCCCGGGTTTCTATCAGGATATCGTCATGCCGGATGCCAAGACCGAGGCCGATCTGCATGCGATCGATTTTGATGGTAAAGAGTGGACGGCAAATATTGGCTCTGTTGAATTTGGCGAAAAAGGCTTCAGTACCCTCCAAAGGCTTTGGGATCGCCCGACCCTGGAAATCAATGGGCTTTGGGGTGGATACCAGGGCGCGGGCAGTAAAACCGTTATCCCGAACGAAGCTCACGCTAAAATCACAATGCGACTGGTCCCCGGTCAGGATCCGGAAAAAATTCGGACCGCGGCCAAATCTCATATTCAGGCCCTTTGCCCCGATGGAGTAGATCTGAGTTTTAAAGGGGATCGAGGCTGGACCCGCGCTTATGCCGTGCCGCCTAACCATCCGCTTTTACTGGCAGCGGAAACAGCGTTGCAGGAGACGCTTGGTGAGAAACCGCTTAGGGTACGGGTTGGCGCCACTCTGCCGCTCTCCGATCTGGTATTGGGAACCCTCGGAATTGACACTGTGATGTTCTCATTTTCAACAGCGGATGAACAGTTTCACGCGCCCAACGAATTTCTGCGCGTTTCGGCCATTGATGATGGGGTTGCCGCCTGGGTTAAGCTTTTGGATCTGGTCGGTGAGCAGAAACCCGAAGATTACAAAATCGCCAGAAAATGACGGATGGGTCTGTGAATAATGTCAAAGGCGCAATACTTCTGACGGTTGCAGCTTTGATTTTCACTGGCGAAGTCACGGCCATTCGCTACCTCGACAGTTCTGCCAGTGATGGTCAGATCGTCTTTGCAAGAGCCTTTGTTCAACTGGCCATTGTTGCCGTCTGGGTCCTATTGCGCAATCCCGGCCTGATCAGAACGGCCCGGCCCGGCCTACATATCATCCGCGGCATCACCAGCCTCATCTGCTGGTTTTTCTACTATAAAAGCTTTCAACTTCTGGATCTGGCCCTTGCGACAACCTTAACCTTCACCACGTCCCTGATTGTTGTGGCACTCGCGGCCCCCCTTCTCAAGGAAATCGTGTCGACGAGACGGTGGATCTTTACCGCATTTGGCTTTATCGGTGTTGCACTCGCCAGCGAAATCTTCAGTTTATCTTTGCACGATTTCAATTTTAGTATCTTGTTTGGTCTGCTGGCCGCCGCGGCCGCGGCCGCACTCGTTTTCCAAAACCGTATCCTTGCGAAAACGGAGCACACAGCCACAATCATGCTTTACATTGGATTGATTACAACTTTTGGGGCGACGCCGGGTCTTGTGCTGGACTGGCAAACAATCAGCACCGATGCCGTGCTCCTTCTCTTCGTCTCCGGGTCACTTGGCACGCTTGGCATGATCTTCACGGTCGAGGCTTACAGGGTCGCCGAAGTTTCTGCAATGGCCCCTTATCCCTATCTGAGAATTGTTTTTGCAATTCTCGCAGGTCTCTTTTTATTTGGTGAGGCGCCAAGCTGGCAAACACTGGTCGGTAGCGCCGTGATCATACTCTCTGTTTTGGCCGTTCAGCGGTCAGAACCAAAGCGCCGTGGCCTGTCTTCCCCTTACCGTTGAAGTAAAGCACGCTCATCTGGTTATGGGGTTTGCCGAATAACCGGGTTACGCAGCGTTCCAATCCCCGTAAGTTCCACTTCCACGACATCCCCGTCCAGAAGATTGGGAGATGTACCCTCTGTTCCCATCCAAATCACATCACCGGGATACAGGGTGAGATAGTTGGTCATATGAACCAGATAAGGAACAATTCCGGTAATCATCCTGTTTGTCTGAAAACAGATCTGTTCTTTCCCGTTCAGACGCACAATGGTCTCCATCGTTTTCAGATCTACGTCAGTTTCTATCCAGGGCCCCATAGGCTTGAAAGTATCTGTATTTTTGGAGCGCCACATCGTTTTGTCCGACTTTTGCCAGCTTCGCTCAGAGATATCATTTCCGATGGTATAGCCAAATACAATATCCATGGCCGTTTCAGGCGTCAGGTATTTTCCCTGCTTGCCGATGACCACCACAAGTTCACCTTCATAATGAACCTGGTCCGTTGCATCTGCAGGAATTACAACCGGTTCGTTGTGAGCCGTCAGCGCATTATTTGCCCGGTATCCAATATCAGGAGCGCCGGGTGCGCTGGCATCAAGCCCAACGGCCACGGACATTTTTTCCAAGTGAGTCTGGTAGTTCAAACCCGCCGCGTAAAATGTGCGGGGAACGACAGGAATATCGAGTTCAACATCCTCAAGTTCAAAGATCTCGCCGGTCTTCTTATAATCCGAAAAAATGGACCCTGTCAGTTCATAAACCTGCGCACCTTCCAGTAATCCATATACTGTTTCACCGTCCTTTTTAAACCGAAGAAAGCGCATACCAAAAACCTCAATTATCAAAAAAAGACACCCGGAAGTGTCAAAGAAATAGTACCGGATAATAAAGTCTCTTTAACATAAAATCCGGTTCTGTTCGCTACGAACGCTCAAATTTATTGGTGATATAACACCGTTTACAGGCAACGCATCGCTTTTACGGATCATCCGCCAAGAAAACTGCTTAATTACAGGCCGTTAGAAAATTGTGCAGGTATGGCAAAGAGACAAGTCAGGTGAAAACGTCTCAGTTTACCCGCCAGTCAAACACGCCAAGCCCTTAAGTTGATGCTTCCGCTGAGAAGACACGAACCTCCGGCTTAACCGCTAAGAATGCAGCGCCCTTTCGCCCCCACAGAAGCCTGCGTTAAAACGCCCTTGCCTGTATTTGAAGGCGGCTCACACCCAGACCCCCCAACAGGCCTGACGAAGGCTGGAACATGCCATTCACTGCCGTCACACTAGCCATAAGCGTCGGAAACAGTCTTAGGCCGATAAACATTCTGGCAAAGTTTCACGATACTCAGCTATGCTATCGAGAAGCAGTGTTTCCAAAAGTTTTACAGCAGGACCAAGCGCGTCTATCTCTGGGTAAGTTAAGTATAACGTCGTTTTCCGCCTGCTTTCATGCTCGAGCTGAAGTGGTACAATCTGGCCCGCTTCAAGTTCGGCATGCATAAGGCAGGTTGGCGACCAAGAAAAGCCGTGACCGTTCAGTAGAGCCGTTTTTGCAGTGCTAAGATTGCTGAAAGTCCAGCGTTGTTCCGCTTTCTGCCAGCCTCCAACTCCCGTTCTATGCTCACCGCTATCGCGGACAATAATTTGTCGATGCTGAGCAAGCTGAGAGAAAATAATAGGATCCTTTTGCTGGGCGAGCGGATGGCTTGGCGCGGCGACTAATGTAAATTCGATATCCATTAATGGTATGCCCGATGTACCTTTTGGCAGGTTCGCAGTGATAGCCATGTCAACAGCACGCTTTTCTACCAGTTCAATTGTGCCAGACATCACACTTTCAATTATTTCAACGCGTGTATGCGGCGCGCTTTTACCGAGCTTCTCAAGGGCTTGCATAAGTATGTGGATTGGAAAGAGGGTTTCAGCTGCAATGGAGATAACAGGCTCCCATCCTTGATGCAGCGCCTGTGCCGCAGCTTCCAGGCATTCAGCTTCGCTTAAGAGAGTTTTGGAGCGTCTGAGGAGTAACTCTCCAGCTTCTGTAAGCTCTGCTTTTCTGCCATTTATCGTGAGTATTTCCATACCAAGCTGCTCTTGCATCTTGGCAATTGCATAGCTGATTGCACTTTGGCTTTTGTTGAGTTTCTTTGCCGCCTGATTGAAGCCCCCTTCAGCGATAATACAGTGCAGTATCCGCCATTGTTCCAGACTGACTTTCGGAGATGCCATCGTAAACCTATCGAAAAAGTAGATATATTTCATCAGATAATAGCGTTATTAAATCGAATTGTCAGATATTAAGTACCTTATCAGAGACGCAAAAGACTTTGACGAGGTAAACAAGATGACAAACATTCTACATATTACATCCAGCATTCTTGGTGATAACAGCCAATCAAATGCCATCAGCTCGAAGGTGGTGAATCAGCTTTTGGTCACTCACGGCGACAGCACGCTCGTCCACAGAGATTTAACTGAAGATTCCATACCGCATTTGACGGGGGATGCCATCGCCAGTTTTAATCTTTTAGAAGACGATCTGAGCTCGTCGCAACGTAAAACCCTGGCGCTTTCCAACAGTTTGATTGCAGAGTTACAGGCGGCGGACGTGGTTGTTCTGGCTGTTCCCATGTATAATTTTTCAATTCCATCTACGTTGAAAAGCTGGATTGATTATGTTGCACGGGCGGGCATTACCTTTCGCTATACCGAAGCGGGATCTGAGGGATTGCTGAAAGGCAAAAAGGTTTATGCTGTCGTTACCAGCGGCGGGTATTATAAGGAAACCGACAAGGATTCTGTGACGCCGTTCCTGAAAACGATTTTTAACTTTTTAGGCCTTGATGATGTTGAGTTTATCCATGCAGAAGGATTAAATATTAGTGACGAAACGCGTGCGAAAACAGCCCAACAGGTTGAAGAAACGCTGCGATTTTTGGCTGCTGCATAAGTTGCAATGTGAAAAAAGGGGTGGTTTCATGTAAATCACCCCCAATTTATTTTAGAAAATCCTGATTTATTAAAAAAAGAGTTAAACCCTTTTACCCGATAGGCTAAAGACTATCAGTGTGAAAAATTCTGCCACAGGTTAGATTTGAGCGGTTTTGACCAGTCCGATAATCCTATTGAGCGGATTTTTACCCCCAGAACCGACAGGCTTCCAATCCCGTCCGAAGTTGCATTTTGTAAATTCTGGACGGACAAAACCATCTGATTTTTACAAATGCATTGATTTCATGGTGCCGCTGAGAGGACTCGAACCTCCGACCTACGCATTACGAATGCAAACGGATACGAATAATTTCAATAGGTTAGAGTGTCTAAAAATCAGAAATATGCCTAATTTATCCCGTTATTGAGTAGAAAATGTCTAAAAATTGAAAACGGGTAGAAGTCATCCCCATTATTAAAACTCAATTTCACCATACCAACAAAGTATGTATTCACAAAAACATAGTTCACAGAGCTAAACCCTCAAAAATAGGTCCAAAATCATGAGAGTTTGGAAGCAGCTAGGCAAATAGGAGCGAGCCGTTCCCAAATTTCGTCAACCACAGCTTCTAGTGATACGTCCTCAAGTTCGGTGGATTCAGCATAGGCAGTCCATTGTGTAACCTTCGCAGGTTCGGTAGCAAACTCCTCCGATAAACCAGGTGGTCTGTCGGTTGGAATTTCTGTATGCCTTCTATCAAATGTAGATTTGAGTGCACGCGCGAGATCATTATCCGGTATTTCTTTGGCTTTTGGCACGGCCCAGAGGTCGTAAAAATCTTTCATTCGTCCGTTCACCACACCAAGATCGACTACAGCTTGAAATTTCTCAGCAATCACTGTGGCTGGCGAATATGCTCGGATTTTTGCCGCCTCGAAGTCGAGCAGAGAAGTATATTCGATCTCGAATTTTGGATCGCCCAAAGTATCACCGAAACCGAGATCTATTGTGATCGGAATGCGTATTTTCCCCAGATAGGCAGTCGTCTTCAAACGCTTGCCGCCATAGACTTGATCTTCTCTAATATCAGATGCCGAGATATCAGCACTATCAAACGTGAGGCCATCATTGACGTCCATAGCAAGGATTTCCGCGAACACTGCTTTTAATTGCCCCTCATCATCGTCACCAAAACCGAGAAAATCTACGTCACGTGTAAATCGTCCTGGATCTGTGGTCCAAAGCGTAACGAGCATTCCTCCTTTTAGAACAAACCGCTCCCGGTAGTCAGAAACGGAAAGGCGATAGATCAATCTTTCCAAACCGAAAGCAACAAGAACGACTTCAAAAACACGCTGCTCTTCACGCGCTAGGTTCAGCAAGCGCTGCCGAACGGATGCGGCTATATCTTTCGGTTGCTTAGCCATTTGATGTCAGCGCCTCCAGATAGGGGCGCATCAGTTTACCGACCCCATAATTTTCTGCGGCATTCGCTAGACTAGCTGGCGATGCTTTGCGCGTTTCTAGAGCGGTTTTAAGACACTCAATCGCTACGGAGCGGTCGACCAGTTTTGGGTTTCTAAAAGCGTCCGCAATCGATTTGGCGGCGGAGTATATTTTTACATCGACACTACCGATTTTGAAACTCTCTACACCTTTCGAAAGGTAAGGCTCTCGAAATCGTACCGTTCGCGTTCTCGGATAGGAAATTTTTGGCTTCCAATCTTTGGCGCCAATGGCGATCCATACTTTACGCGGCAGTTGATCCGTGAGCCCGTGAAATGAGAGCGCCGACATGAGGCAGATAATGGCCTTGGGTGCTTGCTTGCTGACTTCCGCGAGACTGGCGTTAAGCTCGATATCGGTCCCTGTGAGCTGGTAAAGTCCTCGACCGATCCGAATAATATCGCCGTCGTCCATAGCGCGTTTTATCACGGTTCCAGTGACTCCGACCTCGCGGAGGTCACGGGGTCGCGCGAGCGGGTGGCGGGCCATATAAGCTAGCAGCTTCTCTCGTTGGGTCTGTGTCGGCATCTTGGTCATTGTCACGAAACCTCAGACAGAAATGAATTTTGTCCGAGGTTTTATAGCATAATGGAAGCCAATTTCCAATGAGAAAGCTTCAGGTGGCATTGTCAAAGCAATATGACTGAGTACTAAAGCATGATTGATTTTTAACTCTTGCCAAGAAAAAAGATGAAGCGTTAGATTGAAATGGTTGTGGACTGATGAATTAGCATATCCATTTCCTCAAAAAACCCAATATTCTGTCTCATGAATGCTGACGGGAAACAGTGTTGTTAAAAACACAAGCTGCGTACCACATACGAAATACGCCAAGGCCATCACAACAAAAGAGGGATTTTGAAGCGTCGTTTTAAGAGCGGTACCCGCTGACAATTTGTCTGAATTATTTGAAGAATGCACAAGCGGTGCTTCTTTATCAACCCGACCAACAATCCAGGCAGCGGGAATAATGAACACAGCGAGAGCCACCAAGCCAAATAATGCGATACGCCAGTCATAGTATGATTCCAGAAACTGACCATAGGGCGCTGTGATCATCGCTCCAACGGAACCCGCAGCTGAGACAACCCCTAACGCCATGCTTCGAATGGACACGGGCACCAAGCGCGACATGACAGAGAGTGTCATGGCAAAGGATGCGCATGCCATTCCAACCCCGACACAAATACCCGCGCCCAGCACAACGGCAACCACGCCATCTGCTGTCGCAAGACTGATCATTCCGGCAACATAAGAGAGCACACCAAACACCATAACTGCACGAAATCCCCATTTGTCGGCAGCTATTCCAGCAACCGGCTGGCAAAACCCCCAGACAAGGTTTTGCAGTGCAATTGCCGCCGCAAAGTCGATGATTGTGACGGCAATATCCTGCGTAATGGCAGGCATGAACAGGCCGAGACTTTGACGCAGACCAAAACTAATTGTCAGTATAACAGAAGCCGCAATGAGGATCGGCAAGACAGGCCGGATGGCCGTGAGGTTGGACATTAAATTGTTCCTATTATTTGTATTTTTTGGGGATCTTACTGTTCAAATAATGTCTTGGCCAACAAAGTGCTGGCTGAAGCACAAGTCTAGGCATTGTCGTGAGAGAATAAATAATGGCCCAATTTGATTATGCCCATCCAGATTCTACTCTATGCCTCCAACACTTTGCCCTCGTTATCGACGAGCAAATGAGTTTCAAGTTGTTTTCTTCTGATAGTATCTCCAAGTGGAGGTATCGCTCATGCCGATTGATTAAAACGCGACATTAAGGTCCGATATTTGTCACAAAATACCGCTGCAGACGCTGCGATTTCAGCAACTGTTTTACCCGGCTTATAAAGTGCCGACCCGACCCCCATGGCATAAACGCCAGCATCCAAAAATGATTGCATCGTATCGACAGACACACCGCCGGTAGGGCAAATAGGTGTTCCTTTGGGCAATACTGCCGCAATCGCTTTAATAAACGCAGGGCCCAATGTATCTGCAGGGAAAATTTTCAAAATATCCGCACCTGCTTCAAGGGCCGTAAAACATTCCGACGGCGTGTAACAACCCGGCGCAGATAACATGCCCAATTCTTTCGTACGCTTGATAACTTCAACGTTCATATTTGGAGAAATAATAATCTGCCCGCCCAATGCTTGAACCCGATCCACATCGTCTGGGGACAATACCGTCCCCGCACCTAAAATAATGTCGTCGCCATGGCGAGAATTTATAATCTCCAAACTTTTCGACCAGTCGGGGCTATTAAGTGTCACCTCAATCAGTCGTATTCCAGATTGCACCAGTTCATCTGATACTGGCCCCGCTTCTGTCGGGGTAATGCCCCGTAAAATCGCAATGAGCGGCATGTCTTTAATGGTGGCGGTTGCATAATCAAGCAATGGTTTTCTCCAAGTTGGTAATATCTATTTCGCCAATCGAGCCTTTAAAGCAAACCACTTGTGAGGCAATTTGGTGGGCATATTGCAGGGCCGTTTTTTTATTCTTCCCAAGAAGCTGAGATGCAATAAAAGTTGCAATAAACGCATCCCCTGCAGCCGAGCTGTCAACCACTGCACCTATCGGCTGAAACACTTCCAATTCAGTCCGCCGTCCGTTCTGCCAAATCTCAACGCATCCACCGCTACAGGTTAAGACCCATTCAGCTTCAGGGGCTTTCTTTGACAATTGAACGATATCACTACCGGGATATAGAAGTTCTAACTCTTCGTCGGAAATTTTGACAAGCTCGGCAACCGCAAAAATCTCTTCATTAAACCGACAGGCTTCATCTGTTGACCATAGTTTGGATCGGTAATTAAAATCATACGCGATTTTGACCCCCGTTTTTTTCGCGGAGACGACCGACTGGATAAGATTGTCTTTCTGATGCGTGATCGCTGCCGAAATTCCGGAAAAGTAAACAATATCATATCCCGTTAAATCACGGGGCGTATCAAATAAATGGCGGGCTGCTGATTGCCCGCGCCAATAGCCATATTGCTTTTCGCCTATTTCATCATTCGACAATAAAAACAATCCGATCGTTCGGTCTGGATCACGGAAGCAAGCCGTTGAGCTAACGCCGTATTTGTTAATAAACGCAATACAATCATTACTGTCCTTATCGTTACCAAGAGCCGTCATGTACGATGCCTGCACAGCGCTTCCCGCAACAGTCTTCAAGTAATAGGCCATATTAAACGTATCACCTGCAAAACTCCGACGATAAAGCCCATTTCCCACATCTGACATTTCCAGCATGATTTCGCCGAACGATAGTACTTTATACATCTTGGCTCACCGTTAGTGATTATCCCGAGGCAGACCTTTGCTGCGAGAGATTTGTTGATATTTCACTGCAGATTTAAGCACCATTCCTTTATCAAGCTGGTCCACATCTTTTCGCTGCATTTCTTGCCATGGGGTCTGCGAGTCTGGGTAGGCGTACCCACCATTTGCGTCCAGCATTTTGCGCCGCGCAGCAAGTTCCGCATCAGAGATCACCATGTTGGCATGACCTGTATTCAGATCAATCACGATCCTATCACCATTTTGCACCAACGCCAGCCCACCCCCAGCCGCCGCTTCTGGAGATGCGTTCAAAATTGACGGAGATCCGGAAGTTCCTGATTGACGGCCATCGCCAACACAAGGAAGTGCCCTAATACCCTTCTCAATCAAATGCGTGGGTGCCCGCATATTCACGACTTCGGCCGCCCCCGGATATCCAATGGGGCCTGTTCCGCGCATAAACAAAATGCAGTCTTTATCAATATTAAGTGCCGGATCGTCGATGTGGGCGTGGTAATCTTCGGGCCCGTCAAAAACGATGGCCCGACCCTCCAGAACGTTTGGATGATCTGGGTCGGACAAAAAGCGATTTCTGAAATCTTCTGAAATAACGCTCAGCTTCATAATCGCCGCATCGAACAGATTACCGCGCATAACTTTAAATCCAGCGTTGCCCGTAAGAGCCGTCTCAAACACCTTAATAACATCCGGATTTGTGCCCGGTGTGTTTGCATAATTTTCGCCAATGGAGGTACCAGCTACCGTCAGGCAACCTTTATGAATAAGTCCGTGCTTAATCAACTCATGAACAACGGCGCCAACCCCACCGGCACGGTGAAAATCTTCTGCCAGATATTTGCCGGCAGGTTGTAAATTAACAAGCAGTGGAATATCCAACCCATGTTTTTCCCAGTCATCCAGTTTCAGCTCGACGCCCATATGACTGGCAATGGCATTTAAATGGATCGGCGCATTTGTAGATCCACCAAGGGCAGAATTTACAACAATCGCATTTTCAAAGGCTTCTCTCGTCATAATTTTGGACGGCGTCACGTCTTCTTTGACGAGATCCACAATCCGCTCCCCCGTCTCATAGGCAAGTTGCGCCCGTTCGCGATACGGAGCTGGAATGGTACCGCCTGTTGGTAATTGCATCCCCAACGCCTCCGACAAAGAGTTCATTGTCGACGCTGTCCCCATGGTGTTGCAATAGCCCGGCGAAGGGGCTGACGAGGCCGCGAGTTCGATAAACTCTTTATAATCGATTTCACCTGCGGCCAATCGTTCCCGAGATTCCCAAATTATCGTCCCTGAACCCGAACGTTTTCCGTTGGCATAACCGTTCAACATCGGCCCGCCGCTTAGGACAATGGCTGGAATATCAACCGTAGCCGCCGCCATCAAACAGGCCGGCGTTGTTTTATCGCAGCCCACCGTCAGCACCACACCATCCAGCGGGTAGCCATACAAAATTTCAACAAGGCCCAGATACGCTAAATTTCGATCCAGTGACGCTGTGGGGCGCTTCCCAGTTTCTTGGATAGGGTGCACCGGAAATTCAAATGCAATACCGCCGTTAGAACGAATACCCTCTCGGATCCGATTAGCAAGCTCGATATGTGGCCGATTACACGGCGACAAATCCGATCCCGTTTGGGCAATACCGATGATCGGCTTGCCTGACTGAAGCTCTTTTCGGGTAAGCCCGTAATTAAGATACCGCTCCAGATAGAGCGCCGTCATATCCGGATTGTCGGGATTGGCGAACCAAGACTGCGAACGAAGAAGTGCCTTTTTAGTATCTGACATTTATCTACCCTTAGCGACCGGTGATACCGGGGAAAATAATAAGAAGCGCGACCGCGAAAATCTGAATACAGATAAAGGGTGCGAGAGATCGAAAAATAATACCAAGCGAGATGTCGGGCGGCGCAACGCTTTTAAGATAAAAAGCAGCCGGTCCAAAGGGCGGAGATAGAAAACTCACCTGCATGTTCATCGCAAATAAAACACCGAACCATACGGGATCATAGCCTAGTGAAATCACGATTGGCACAAAAATTGGCATGGTCAACAACGCAATACCAACCCAGTCCAAGAACATCCCCAAGACAAACAGGATCAACATCATAAACAGGATAATCACAATCCCATGATCAGAAATGCCTGTGATGAGGGAGGAGACAAAATTAATACCGCCCATCAAATTGAATACACCAACCAGCGCAGATGCCCCAATGCCAATCCAAACGATCATACCACATGTGGACAGAGTCTGAAGCGCAGCGCCTTTTAATAATTCAAAGGAAAACTCTCGGCGGAGAACGATCGACAATAAAACACCCGCCACACCAACGGCTGAGGCTTCAGTTACAGATGCAATCCCACCATAAATAGATCCCAGCACAAAGGCCACGACCATCAAAGGTAAAACCAATCCTTTGAGCAATACAAGCTTTTCTCTTACCGGTGTATCGTCTTTCTCGACGATTGGAGCCATTGAGGGATTGAGATATACGCGGATTAAAATGTAGGCGACATAAAAACTCGCCAGCATTAACCCGGGGATGAACGCCGATGTAAATAGATCCCCGATCGAGACATTTGCGGTTAATCCATAGACAATCAATACAATAGAGGGCGGAACCATTGTTCCTAAGGATCCACCAGCACAAACAACCCCAATTGCCAAATTGCGATCATAACCAAGACGCAACATTTGGGGCAGCGCAAGCAACCCCAGAAGGATGATCTCACCGCCAATAATACCGCTCATAGCGGCCAGGACAACAGCGACAAAAACCGTTTGAATAGCAACTGCCCCTCGCAAGCGCCCACCAACCAATCTCATGGCATCAAATAGATCTTTGGCAATACCAGATCTATCCAACAGGGCTGCCATCATGACAAACATGGGCACCGAGACAAAAACAAACGAAGAGACAAACGAGTATACCCGGCTTGTAATGAGCGGCACGGCCATCGGCCCAAACCAGCCCAGCGCAAAAATAAGCGCAACAAGCAAAGTAACAAAGGCAAGCGGCATTCCCGTGAGGAGTAGACCGATCAGCATCACGAAGATCGCGAGGGTTCCATACTCAATTCCGAGCTGTGAAAGTTCAAACATCGATAAACTTCCTAATTTCTATTGAGCGGTTTTTTTCGCAAATGTGCGATCGCAAAAATGATGAACTGGATCGTTAAGCAGACCAGAACGGTGAATAAGAATAATTTCAATAAAGCCGGAACAGGTGGGTTCCATGCACTGCCACTGGTTTCCATACGAAATCGCCCGTCCGGCGCAAATATACTGCGCTCCACGCCTTTCCAAGCGGCGGCAGAGAAAAAGCCCGTAGAAATGGCGCAGATGACGTAAATCACAACATCTAGCCAACGCCGCACTTCGGGGCTAACCGCATCGTAAATGGGCACTACCCGGATATGCTTGTTGTGAACGGCACAATAAAGTCCACCAAAAACAAATCCACTGGCACATAAGAATGTTGTTGTTTCATGGGCCCAAAGCGTTGGCTCATTAAGCAAATGGCGCATAAAGATTTCATAAATCAAGACGGCCATACTCAGCAGGAAACCAAGCGCAAAAACAATGCCTATCCGATCAATAATCCGACCAAAAACACCTGCCTCTTCGGCAGCCGCACTCGTATGTTCTCTATGGACAATAACCTCTGGATCTTCTGTCACTCCAGCCATATCCGCACCTTTGTATGAAACGCGTCACGTAATAAAGTTCTGCGATGGAGGGACCCTCCATCACAGAAGCAGGCCAATTAGATAAGACCTTGGCTCACTAAGTATTTAGTCAGCGTATCATATACTTTTTGAGCATTTTCAGACCGCTTAGCGACTTTTTCCCACTGCTTCATGGCAATCGCACGGAATTTAGCGCGCTCTTCTGCGGACCAGTTATGAATAGTGATGGATGGATCTTTACGCGCGGCGGCTACAGCTTCCAGATCTTTCATCGCCAATTTAGATGTCATATCAATGGCAAAATCACGAACTGAAATATTCAAAATTTCTTGAATATCAGCGGGCAATGAATCCCATTTTTTCTGGTTCATTGATACTTCGACAAGCGGCATTGAATGGAAACCAGGATACACAGGGTGTTTCGCAACGTCATGCATACCCTGAGCTTGGTTTGTTGAAAATACCGTATAATCCGCCGCTTCAATGACTTTTTTATCAAGTGATGTAAAAACTTCTGAACCCGGTAAATTTACAGGTGACGCGCCTGCAGCTGCAAATACTTCCTGCACCATACCCTCTGGTGCCCGCATTTTGAGGCCTTTTAGATCAGCAACACCATCTAGGGGCCGTGCCGAAATAAACGCTTCAAGTCCCGGTGTCGTTGCCCCGATGAAGTGAAGACCATAAGGCTCAAGAATGTCGTTCATCAATTCTTTACCGCCGCCATAATTAATAAAGCGGAGCATTTCTGAGGGGGATGACCATGCACCAACGGGATTAGCAATCAGACCAAATGCTGGATCTTTACCGGCAAAATAACTTGTGTCTGTGATGTGTCCATCCAAAATGTCGGCGGCAACCGCATCTTGAGTTTCAGAATGTTGCACAACTGAATTGACGGGCATCATCTCAATTTTAAGACGCCCACCTGTCATAATTTCAACGCGCTTTGCCCATTCTTGCTTTAGCATAAAATTGGGATTACCGGCCGGATCACTAGACTGAAATTTCATATCGAAATCAGCAGCAAACGCTGTACTTGACATAACCAGTGCGGCAACGCCCGCAACAAGTCCTTGCTTTACAAAATTAAACATTTTCTTCCTCCTGTTAGTGCCCTGAATTTGTAGGACCTTTTTTAAAAACATGCGAAAACTTAAACACTTGTCACTTCCGACACCTTTCGCATTGCGCTAAACACCTGATCAAGATCAGGGTTTAATTCCATACCAAGCCCGGCGCCTTCGGGCACGGTGATCATTCCATTTTTAACTTCTGGCAAGGCCGTCACTAGATCCCGATACCAAGTTTTGTAAAAAGCCCGAACGCTCTCTTGAACTAAGGCATTTGGAGCATTCAAAGACAAATGAGTTGACGCACAAAGAACGACCGGCCCGGTACAATCATGGGGCGCCACCGGCAAATGCCATGCCTCTGCCATCGATGCAATTTTACGCGCTTCAGAAAGTCCGCCGCACCAACTAATATCGAGCATCACAACCCCTGCCGCGTTGGTTTCCAGCAAATCGCGAAATCCCCAGCGGGTCGACAAACTCTCTGATGCGGAAATTGGCGCCGGGGAGGCTTGTGCGTATCGTGTCAGGCTGGACAAGCTGTCCATGTTGATTGGATCTTCATGCCAAAAGGTTTGATACGGCGCGAGCGCTTTGGCGATCTGGATGGCAGGTAACAGCTCCCACATAGAGTGAAACTCCACCATGATGTCCATTTTATCGCCAACGGCTTTGCGAATTTTCTCGAACGGTATCAGCGCTTCTTTCAAATCCGGCAGGGAGATATATTGCCCGCGGCTCTTCTCTGCGGCTTGATCAAAGGGCCAGATTTTAAGCGCTGTTATTCCCTCATCGAGCAGAGACAACGCCAACTCATCAGCGTTATGTAAAAACCCGTTCAGATCGTCGTAATCACCCTTGCCATTTTGAAGGCCATAATTAGCGGTCGCCTGACCGGTTGCTTTCTTGATATATTCCGTACCTGCACATGTATTGTAGGTTCTAATTTCCCGGCGGCTAAATCCGCCCAGCAATTGGGCAATTGGCAGGTTTGTTGCTTTGCCAAAAATATCCCAAAGCGCAATATCAAAAGCAGAATTCCCCCGCATTTCTGCGCCCGAAGACCTAAACCCCACGTAACCACGCAAATCAGATGCGAGCAGATCAATCTCAAGGGGATCCCGCCCAATAACCCGCGGAGCTACGTATTCATGAATATAAGATTCGACCGTTGCCGCGCCAAAAAACGTCTCGCCAAGACCCGTAATTCCTTCGTCCGTATGCACGAGCACCCATAAAAGGTTTGGGCGTTCTTTTATACGCACAGTCTCCAAGCGAACGATCTTCATTTCCCAGCCCTGCACCATCTTTAATTTGGAATTTTGCCTTATTAATCTGGCTATATGGTAGCGCTACCACAGTTTCGTTTGACTTTATTGGTAGCGCTACCGTAATGTCAAGTTAGAAATCTTGGATCGACAGTTTCATCTCAATCATTTACTTCGGTATACAACCTGTTGTGCAAAGCAACGATCTGAAAGGGGCAAAAAATTGGCGAAAAGAAAGGGCTCCGGTCGGGCAACCATTAATGACGTTGCGCAACATGCAAAGGTGGGCGCTATTACAGTCTCCCGAATGCTCAGAGATCCCTCCAAAGTTTCTGAGAAACTTCGCACCCGCATCGAAGAATCAATACGGGTCCTTAAATATATCCCAGATCAAAAAGCCCGCGCCCTAGCTTCGGGCCGAAATGATGTTATCGGCGTTTTGGTCCCTTCCTTAACGAACAATGTCTTTTCCGACACTTTGCGCGGGATCCATGATGCCGCACGGGATACGCCTTTTCAAATTCAGATCGCCAACACCCATTACAGCGTTGCCGAAGAAGATCACCTCATTTCCCTTTTTGTAGGGCAGCGCCCTGCAGCCCTTATTGTTACCGGCCGCGATCAATCCGAAAAAACCCGCAATCTATTGAGCGAGTCCAAGATACCCATCGTACAAATCATTGAAACTGATGATAACCCTATCGACATGGTCATTGGCTTCTCTCACTCCAAAGCGGCCATGACGGTTATTGATCATCTGGTCGAACAAGGATACCGACGGATCGGTTTCATTGGCGCGCGCCTAGACCCTCGATTAGCGCGGCGACTATCCGGCTACAAACAACGGCTTACTGAGCTGGATTTGTTTGATGAGGCCCGCATCGCAGTTTCAACAGCCGCTTCTTCTGTTAATTTGGGCCGGGATTTTTTTAAAGACTTGCAAAAACGCGACCCAAAAATGGATGCCGTCTTTTGTGGTAATGACGATATGGCTCTTGGGGTGTTGTTTGAATGCCTCGCACAAAACATTCAAATACCAACTGAAATGGGCATCGCTGGCTTTAACGATCTTGAATTTATGTCCGCCGCAGTCCCCCCGCTCACGAGCGTTCTGACGCATCGATATGAAATCGGCTATCAAGCCGTCGACCTCATCCTCAAACGGCTCAATGGTGAAAAACCGAATAGCCTCAATATCGACGTAGGGTACGAACTACAGGCCCGAGAAAGCACCGCCCTAAAAACAACGAGGTAAAAAATAGAAGACCTATTACTACATCCATCTCCAATTTTTCCATTCCAGGCCGAACGGAAGGATTGTTCTTAAATTCTTGTAGTTTTCTTTGATGTTCAGAAATTCGTTTTTCATCCGATCGTATACTCTTTTGTTGCTGTTTCGACAACTCATCGAGGGTCGTTTGCTTTCTCCCAGCCTTACCTTTACCGAACAAATACTTCAAGCCACGAGCGACGTATTTAGCACTAATTTTTGCAGTACCAATAGCCAAAGGGATTAAATAACCAGCGTTAGCCTGCACTACCCCATTTTGATCTGACGCTCTTGAAGAACTTGAATTTAAAAGACTATAATTATTACTCGCCAAATTTTGGACGCCCTCCTTAGCTAACCCACTTGGATCGACAAAGTTGATCGGATCATTGCCCACATAGGCATGTAGGTTTATTCCATCGCCATAACCGATGGGGTCGGGCAAAGAAAGCGTCCTTGGGCGGGACTGTAATACGGCGCCCGATAGTAATAGAGGCCGGTTTCTGAATCGAGGCGACGACCGGTGAACCGATAAGGGCCATAAGTATATGTGTCGGTCATCGTGCCGCTGTCATCCGGCAAGGCGGCAACAGAGGCCAAACCATCCTGATGGAAGTAGCTGTGATTGCCCGCACTGACGTCAATCATCACAACACTGGCAGCGCTGATCAACCGGTTGCTGGAGCAGGAATTAAACTTAATAATATTAGAATTATAAAATATTCACCCCTCAACGAGCAACGCATCAATTATGCGATATGCCGCGATCAAAACGCCCAGTAATTCAAATGCTTACCGAAATATGTAGACAACTTATTCGCCACAATACATTGAAATTTGTCTAAACGGTTATTTGGTGCTTCTTCATAAAATCACGTAATACATTGATATATATGAAAGAATTGGTACCGCTGAGAGGACTCGAACCTCCGACCTACGCATTACGAATGAACATGGATATCAATGAATTCAATAGCTTAGAGTGTCTAAAAACGGGAAAATAGCCCAATTTTACCAATTTAGAGAGGAAAATTGTCTAAAAATAGTTTGGAGAGCTCCATCGTCCAGATCCAGAGTAATGGCTTGCAGAAAAAGCGACCTCGACTATGAAGCGAACTTGGAGATGTCTGGATCGGTCAATTTAACGGAGTCCCGTCTTGAAATCTGATCCCACCATAGCTGTAATGCCGGGTGCAAACTCAACTCGTCAAGTCCCTCCGGCGCACGGGTAAAATAGTCCATCATTGGCACTAGATGACACTCTGCAAGCGTGATTGCCGAACCATCCAGAATATATCCTTCATCCGAAATGTTGTTTAGGGCAGAAAGCACTTTTCGTGATGCTTCAATGCCCACGCAGACTTCATTTTCATCGGTTGGCTCACCCATGATTTTACGAACGACACGTTGAGAGAATACCTGACGCACCATTGGCCAGTATCCATAATTATCAATGATCGAAATTACCTGGTCCACACGTGCCGCCGCCTGTGGATTGGCGGGCCGTAAGGGTGCACCATCAAATGCACTGTCGATATAGCGAGATATCGCTGAGGTTTCAAATATATCAAACCCGTTATGCGAAAGTACTGGCACACGGCCAAAAGGATGTAATTTCAGGTAAGAAGCATCAAGCTCAGTAAACGGATTTACCTCGTTCATTGAGTAGCCAACCTCCTTTTCATGGAGGACCAGTCGCACAATTCGATTATAAACGCTGAAACGATATCCATACAGTATTACAGACACTATTCCCTATGCTCCTTCAGTTGAAGTCCGAATAACTCACGTTAGCGTGGTGCTATCACAGACACAATTAGCGCGAAGCGGAATTCACAACATTTCTAGTCCCGTCACGATATATGGCTACTTTCGGTTATTTTGATAGTGCATAGCATATTGGAAAGAAGGGCCGCTTTCAATCAAGTCAGCCGTTCGCTGACATTTGAACTTGGTCACTTTAATCCGCATAGTTGTCGTCCATCAACGTAAACAACGAGGTCTTCTTAGAGTCTCAATCTGTTTTTTGACAGGTGAAAGTTACGATGTCTACTTTTAACGCTGAAGTATACGTTATCAAGAATTCCGTCTTCAAAATTGATGAGAGTTTAATCATAGCCCGATTTGAACCCACAAACCGTGACATTATAATCATTTGAACTTTTTTAAAAAATTATTGCGGGGGCACGCAACCAACGAGAATCTATAAAAATATCGGTCAAAATAGTGAGATGAACTGCCATTCACGTCTGCTCTGCGCCCTTAATGTCGAAATGTGCTTGATGCATCATTGGTCACAAACGGCCCTGAGCGGACGTTGGTCTGCTTGTCTGACGCTGCCACGTGTTTTCCCCATAGCTGACCTCCATCACTGGCTCGGAAGTTAGCTGACCCACTATGGCAAAATTACGTGGATTTGCGCTAATCGTTAAGCTTCAAAATCAACTTTTCGAACTTGCCT